>JBBTBY010000117.1:18368-25783 GCA_038043445.1 Spirochaetota bacterium | reverse complement strand
AACGAGAACCGCTTGATGAATTCATTACCGACGCTCACATTGGTGAACGAGGTTGCCGAAAGCTTCACGGTACGGGTGAGCAGATCGGTCATCGTCGCATCCTTGACCGTGGTGTTCCGCACAGCCACTTTCCACGCGGTGACCGTTTCGGTCTTCGGCTTTTCCGGCTGAGCGTTCGAAAGGTCTTTCTTCGCAGGCATATTGGTTATCGTCGTCTGTGTTTTCGCGAGGGTTATCTCCCTGCCCGCGGAAGCTATGGACAGCTCCTTGACATCCTCGAGCATGATGGAGGTGATGTCCTTCGAACGGAACGAATCGATCGTCTTGTCGAACGTCTCGGTGAGATTGCCCGCGGCAAGATATACATTTTTGCTCTTGGGGAGCTGCACATACGAATGGCTGTAGGTCGAAGCGGTCTTGCCGAGAAAGAAATGAGCGACCGTCCGCTTATCCTGATATACGGCGACCTCGATGCGGTTGTTCGTATCGAGATTGTACTTCTCGGGGAAATCGCCCTCGGATGCGAGATCGGTGAGCTTGAATTCCTTGAGCTTGACGATCATGGCATCGAGCGTGTTCTTGTCCGCAACATCGTTCACCGGGGCGGTCATCTTCCACAGATCGGCCGTCTGTGTGAACACGGCGGCGGCGTTCGTCCCCTTTTTCACTTCGATGCGGTTGAGGTTCTTTATCTCAGCGACACCCGGGACCCCATGCCCCGTGTCCTTGAACACAAGCGTCGAAAGCGCGAATATCGCCACCAGCGCGAGCAGTACGATGCCGAGCACATATACCGGTTTCAGTTTCATAACGATCTCCTATTTGAACTGTGCGCGTATCCGATCGCGCCGTGCGTTATCAAGCCGCCAGAGGAAAATGCCGAGGACGATGACGATGAGCGGCACCCCGCCGACATTGATGAACTTGATGAGCGTCTTCACGAAATCCGGCACCTTCTTCATCGGATTATAGGACAGCCCCTTCTTGCGTATGGGGATAAGGTCCTGGTCGGCCGCAAGCCAGTCGATGAGGTTCTTCACGAATATCGAGTTGGGGTATTTCCCCTCCTGATCGATGATCGAATTCTTCGCCATCTCGCTGCCCGCAAGGATGAAAATGCGCGCCTTCTTCGCCGCGGGGATGAAGCCTGCGTCACTGGACGCCGCAAGTCCTATGCCCGCTGTGGACGCGTTCGTCGCACCGCGGGGAATGGGCTTGCCGTCGAAATAGCTCTTTACCGCGCCTTCGACAACGGCCGATATCGTATGCTTTCTGAAATCATTCGTGCCCTGCGGGGGCATGGCGTACTGGAGCATGGCGCCCTCGCCCTGCTGCCATGAACGTTTCGATGTCTTGATGAGCTCCAGGTACGAAAGCTTGTTCGCCTTGATCACACTGTCGATAGGCTCTATCGATGAGGCCTGCAGCGCCACCATGCCCTTGATCTTCTGGGTGACAGGATGCTTTTGTGAGATGTTCTCCTGTTCGATAATAGGCGCGAAATAGATCGCCCGCTCTCCGCCGCCGTACTCGCGCGGGGTCTGCTGTTTGTAGCAGTTCTCGTCGAACACGACATTGTTGTTGAGCTTCACACCGTACGCCGCGAGGAGATATTCAAGCCCGGTGTTCACCGCGCTTCCCTGCGGGGGCTGCTGCTGATACATCGCGAGCTCCGGCGGGGGCTGCGGGAAATCGAGCCCGCTCAGGAGGAACGCAACGGGCTTGCCGCTCATGATGAACTGGTCTATCTGGAAAAGCGCATACTCATCGAGCCGCTGCTTGGGTCCGATGACGAGGAGCGCGCTCACATCGGAAGATATCTTCTTATCCTTGACCGCTATCGATTCGAACTGATACTCGGCATCGATGAAGCCCGCAAGATGCGATATGGTGTTCTGTTCGTCGCCGCCGCGGCCGCCCATCATGCCGCCGTAACCGCCGAAGCGGTTGGGTTCACCGTAGCCGGTGATGTAGCCGATCTTCCTGTTGAGGCCGATGAGATTATCGATGACACCCGAAAGCGTCGCGTCGATCGTCTCAATACCGTCGATGTAGTACTGTCCGAACATATTCTGCCCGAGGAGATTAAGCCCCTCGCGCTTATCGCCGAACACCACGACGACGCCGATGTAGCCCGAGCCCGCGGGCGTGCCGCGCATCGCCGGCCACGATACCGCACGCATGCCGTACTCGCGCGCGACCTTCTCGGACTCCGGGTTCCTCGCGGTGTCGACCGACGAGTACTTGAGCTTGCCGAGATATTTCTTATTGAGCGAATCGAATTTCTCCTTCACCTTCCCTTCGACGGACTGGATATCGGGGAGCGGAATATTCGACGAGGCGAACAGTACGATCTCGACATTGCCCTTGAGATTGGCGAGTTTGTCGACCTTATTGTTCATCTTGCGGATTATCGATGTTATCTTGTATTCAAGACCTTCCGTCGAGGTTATCTGCGGTATGCGCTCGATGACATCGCCGTGAATGAACACCATGCCGATATGCGCACGCTTGAACTGGACCTGGTCCTTCTCATACACCTGCAGCTGCACGGGCTGTATGCCGTACTCGTCCGGCGCGGTGGGCTTGCGCTTGAGGTCGACGAATTCATAGCGGAATTTCCATCCGCTTGAACGGTATTCGCGAAGGATGTCCTCGAGATACTTATAGTACGTGCTGTACGGCGCCGGAAGATCGCGCGTAAAGAACACCTTTACCGTCTTCGGCTCATGTAGCTCGCGAACGACCTTCTTGCTCGACGACGAGAGCGAATAGATGCGGTCGCCGGTAAGATCGAGGCGCGCGAACACACGGGTGCATACGAGATTGAGAAATACGATGATGCCGGCGACGATGAGGAAGAGCGTGAGATTATCGAGCCGGTTGTTCTTTTGAAGATCGCTTAAGAATTTCAGTTTCATTGTTCTCTCCGCCTATTTGCGTTCGTCAAGGATAAGCTTCGTGCCGAAGAGCGCAAGCACGATTATCGAAAGGAAGTACAGGATATCGCGCCAGTCGAGTATGCCGCGCGCGATGTTCGAGAAGTGGCTGTACGCCGAAAGGAAATCGACGAATCCGGCAAGCACGCCGGGGATGATCGGCAGCGAGATATGAAGGAGGAACGACAGCGTTATGCTCGCCCCGAAAGCGATGATGAACGCGACGATCTGGTTCTTCGTGAGCGATGAGGTGAGTATGCCGATCGATGATAGCGCGCCGATGAGGAACACCGAGCCGATATATCCGCCGATGATGGGCGCTTTCGGCAGATCACCGAGAAATGCGAGCGAAATGGGATAGAGGAATGTCGGTATGAGCGCGCTCGACATGAAAATCGTCGCTGCGAGGAATTTCCCGAGCGTGATATCGAACGTCGTCACCGAAAAGGTGTTGAGCACTTCGTAGGAGCCGATGGAGAACTCCTCGGAGAAGAGCGCCATGGTCACGAGGGGAATGATTATCGAAAGCACGATGGGCATGAACTCGAAGAACATCCGCATTTCCAGCTGATTGACCACGAAGAAGTTGTTCACGAAAAAGAAGAGTATCCCCATGAGAAGGAGGAACACGCATACGAAGATGTAGGCGATGGGCGAGAAAAAGAAGAAACGCAGTTCCTTCATCGCGATGATGAACACTTTTCTCCAGTTGACTATGCCTTTCAGGCTGCTCACTAACTCGTTCATGATACGGCCTCCCGCGTGAGTTCATGGAAGATATTCTCGAGGTTCTGCGCCTCGCGTTTCATCTCAAGCAGCGTCCATTCCGTCGATTTGATGAGCCGGTAGAGCGCCTCGCGCACGTCGACATTGGCCGGCGTTTCGATATGCACATCCTTCACATCCGTACCGGAAACGACCACCTTGGTGATATTCCCCGCTTCCTTGATGATGCGTTCGATCTCGGCATTGGACGCCGAACATTTCAATTGCATCTGTATGACGGTCGGCCGCCCCGTGCCGCTCATAAGCTCTTTCGTCGAGCTGTCCGCGACGATATGCCCGCGGTTGATGATTATCACGCGGTCGCAGGTCGCTTCCACTTCCGGGAGAATATGCGTCGAAAGGATGACCGTTTTTTCCTTGCCGAGCTCCTTGATGAGCGAGCGTATCTCGACGATCTGA
Organism: Spirochaetota bacterium; assembly: GCA_038043445.1. NCBI lineage: Bacteria > Pseudomonadati > Spirochaetota > Spirochaetota bacterium. Next base: position 21,659 of record JBBTBY010000117.1, on the reverse strand, counting down.
TTGGGGTCAAGTCCGCTTGTCGGCTCGTCAAGGATGAGTATATCGGGATTATGGATGATAGCGGAGGCAAGGCCCACGCGCTGTTTATAGCCCTTCGAAAGCTCGCCTATCTTCTTGCCGATGACCTCGGAAAGCCCGCATTTGCCGACGACATAGCGTATGCTCGCTTCGATATCCGTCTCTTTCACTTCCTGAATGCGCGATACATAGACGAGGTAATCATAGACCACCATGTCCGAATACAGCGGCGCGGATTCCGGCAGATAACCGATGGACCGCTTTATCGAAATGGGGTCATCGTGTACGCTTATTCCCTTCACGCTCGCCTCCCCCGCGGTCGGGGTAAGATAGCAGGTGAGCATGCGCAAGGTCGTCGTCTTCCCGGCGCCATTGGGCCCGAGTATGCCGACGATCTCATTCTTGTCGATGGTGAAATCGATGCCATCCACCGCTTTTACCGTGCCGTAATGTTTCGCAAGACCGCTTACGGATATCATGCGACCCTCCCGGATCAACAAAATTGTACTGTATGCCCGGCATCGAAACCCCGGGCGCTGATAATAACAGCTCCCGGGCCGATCCGTTAAAAACGGGGTGTATAGTATTCCATGACGGGGTTTATTGCAAGGTCGGGGGCGGGTTTCGCCTTCGGCTGCCGCACCGAGGAAGATGGGGAATTTTTTCTCGGCTTCGCTCGAGAAAAAATGGTGTAGAGAATAAGAAAAGCGTGTGTTATTACTGTTTTTGTGCATTTGGGGATATACGCAAGCATCCAGGTGATATTGGACTCACTATTCGTAGTATCGGTAATACCGTGCAGAAGCGTCCCATCGCAGCATGTTAAGATGCGTAGTGAAGAAAAAACGCCAACTTCAATATCGGGGCTGCGCGGTCATTCTTTCAGCCGCACCCATTTTACTCCGCCTGCGGCCCATGTAGCCGCCGCCCCATTGTACCTTGATATCTTGTTCAGACGATCGATCGCTCCACGGATATCACCGGCTTCGGCCCCGGTACGAAGGAAATGGAACTTGCCGAGCAGCCCGGCACCATCGATCCGGAACGCGAAAGCACCGACAATAAGCACATCACATCCTTCGGGAACAGTAAAAATATATCCTCGGGACGGTTTCTCATAAATGAATTCATCGTTCGCTACAGCAAGCGGGTACGATGCTATTCCCATGACAACATATTTTCCGGGATCAACGGGACCGGCGAATGCGTAGCCGTGATCTCCGGGTACGAGAACATTCGCACCTGCAAGCGGGGTGACTCGTTCCCCCAATCGATACACCCCCGGGTTTTCGGTCTGCTCAAGACGATGGATAAGTATGTAATAGGGCGCATCAAGCCGGGCGACGAGCAGAGTCCGCTGCACCCTTGCGTCACGGGGGACGAAAGAGTCGATCGTTGTCGCACAACCTATCATCACAAATGACGTGCAGAGCAGGATCACGGATCGATATTTCATTGCCGTTACCATCGTCCGATCTCCATTGCGAACACTATATCCGGCACCGATGATCGCATTCTTGATCCATAGAATACACCGCCTGGAAGTCCTGCGTTCGCCGCATCACTGTTCTTCCGTCCGCTGACGCCGAAAAGCCCGACATGATAACCGAGATATGCGCCGACTGGCGGAAGAATCGCCCCGGCAAACACCGCTGTTATCCCTATAATGAGTCTCAACGTACTGTCCATCTTTATTTCAGACGACAATGTGACATAATACAGGCCGAAAGGAACGGTACCCAGCGCAGCGGAGAACAGTACGGAGAAGAGCGATGCTGCCGGCTGAAAACCGAAATATTTCGACGCGAGCGCCGATGCGCCGATACTGGATCCCAGAATGCACCCCCCGACGCTGCCGAAGTACGCCCCAGCTGCCATATACCACAATCCGTTCCACCCCGTTGCATACTGAGATGCAATGAGTATGCCCCCAATGGCGCCGATGCCCAACCCCATAGCCATCCCTGCAGAACCCCACAGAAATGCTCCCATTACCGTCCTTGAAACAGCAATATCATTCCATGGTTCAACAACGTCATTGGTAATTGAGGAAAGATAGCGCGCTTTCAATTCAGGTGAAGGCTCGGTGAAATAAAACGTCCTTGCAGACAGAGGCAACACCGTCATTGCGATGAAAATCGTGATCGCTACTCGCATAACCACCTCAGTAGTAAATATGCACGCCCAGGCTTGCCGTCGCCCCGGCATATTTTTGAATGATAGCCATATCGCTTATGGGGCACCACACGGCGGTCTCTACTATCAAAGAAAAATTATTGTTCCGAAAAAATATCACGCCTATCCCCGCCGACGCAAGGGGGACAATATCATACGGATATATCACCCCCAGCCCCGCATGCGGGTAGAGAGAGATCGATCCATTCGTTCCGGAGAGCGGGAATAGGGCTGATACATAGAAAGCGCCAAGGCGGGTACTGTTCGTCGAATAGCTCATAAGTATCCCCGGCGTAAGGATGAAATGAGGCGCGATATCGAGAATGAACGACATGCTGTACTGCAATTGCATCGATGAGAAATTCGACAGCGCGCTCAACGGCGCATAGCATCCGCCGGCGAATCGCACACCGAAAAAGCGTCTCGGCGGCGGTTCGCCGATATATGCATTCGTAACGATATCAACAGCGCTTGCTGTTGCACCGGTGACCACGCCATCCCGTGTTCCCTCAGATCCCTTATCCCGGACCCATTGCCCCGTTGCAATGCGCCGAAAATCGCCTTCGATGAGCGTGCATCGCGCGACGGGGTACTTGAGCGAATCGATCCGCAACGTCCCGACGGCGGCTTCATTTTTATCGACCACGGTAAGCGTTTTGGAACCGTTCGTTGCGATAAGCTTTACGGTAATGTTGTCATACGAGATAATAGTGGTGATAGAACCGATGAACGCGCTGTACACCGGCACGCCGAGCATCAGCGCAATAACAATATGCAAGGTGACCCTGAACACCATAACAACCCTCCCGTTACCACCGAATGCACTGGGCTTTCCACGTTGCCCCATATCTACAGTCATCCATGTCAGTATATTCCGTCATCGAATACTGTCAAGCGACCGCGGCCAAGCATTCACGAAAAGGAAAACACCGCATCCAAAGGATCGCACGGCAAGTACATCCATGCGGATTTGCACGATGCGCTTCTTCGAGGACGCCCCGCCGTTTTGCTCGAGAAAAATTTTTGTTGGAAGATAAAACCGTTATTTTTCACTATTTGCCCTTGATTTTTAAGAATTTACCGCCCTGCACTCCTGTC
>JBBTBY010000117.1:10543-18268 GCA_038043445.1 Spirochaetota bacterium | reverse complement strand
GGCACCACTGTGCGGAGAGTCGGCACCACTGTGCGGAGAGTCGGCACCACTGTGCGGAGAGTCGGCACCACTGTGCCGAAGGTCTGACTCTTCTTCGCGCCTTCGCGCCTTCGCGTGAGTCTCTCTTTATCTGCTTTATATTCAATTGTGATCAAGCACAAAGGCGCGCTATTTTTGACATTTTTTCTGTTCCGCCCTATAGTTTGTGGATGGGAGATCGGTTGCGAAAGCTGTTTTCTATATTTCTGCATATTGAATGTTAGGCACCGAATAAGAGAATAAAATGAAAGAATCAGATTGGAAATATATTTCGAGTATCAGTAAAGAACTTGTAAAAAGAACTTATGGTGTTTCAATAGATAAAATATCGGAAATAATTGAAAATAATAATACTGACTCTACTGATAAGTATAAAAAAATACATAAAGAAATTAATAAAACAAATAAAATAATTGATCTGTGTTTCAATGATTGGCGTAGAAGTCAATTTACACGAATAGTATTGCAATTAAAATATAATAATATTATAGATGAGAATGAATATAATCAATTATCAGAAGAAATGAAAAATAGAATAAATAAAATAATTGAAGAATAAAATGAATAATATAAATAAAAAACGGTGCCTAACAAGCGGGTGCAGCGGACAAGTGAGTACACTTGCCGCTGACCCTTCCGTTGGACGGCCAAAATATAACTTGACAACACAATTAATATAATATATTCTAGTCTTAATTATGACTAGAATAAAATATTCACTGATCTACGATGAAATTGTCGTAGATCAAATAAGATCAATAGATAAAAAGTTCTGGCAATTGATCAAACAGACAATTGAAGATCAGCTTTCATTTCAGCCAAACTTTGAGACAAAAAACCGTAAACCATTGATTCATCCTCCAATTGATGATAAATGGGAAATACGATTTGGTCCGAATAACATGTTTCGTGTTTTTTGTACTGTACATGAGGACACACATGAAGTATGGATTCACATGGTCGCGAAAAAGATAAATAATAAATTATATATCGGAGAAAAGGAGATTGAATTATGAAAATAGCACCTCTTGCAGAAGTTAAATCAAAGTTCAGCGAATATGTGAATGAATCACATAAAGGAACAGTTATTGTAACGAAAAATGGCAAAGCTACTGCAGTAATTCTTGGTATTCATGATGACGATGAATTAGAAAGAATTATACTTTCAAATTCAAAAAGATTTATTTCAATGATGAGGGCATCAGAAAAAAGAATATTAAACAAAAAAGTAAAAACACATGAGCAGATATGGGGAGAAATAGAAAAATAGGCCGTCCAACAAGCGTGGCGCGAATTCGCGAGTACGCGAATCGCTCACCCTTCCGTATACAGAATATAATCATAAATGATCTCCGCCTTTCATCTCATCTGCGTTTTTTCTGAACGCAGCAAGCGGGGAGCGCGTGCGCCACGGATGGCGCTGATGGCGCGAGGCATGGATGCCGACTTGCGCCATGGCTGAAAACGATTGTGTCCGAGCACCGCTACCAGCTCCCGCCGGCCCCGCCGCCGCCGGAACGCCCGCCGCCCCACGAACTCGAGCCCCCCGAAGAGCCGGAGGACGAAGATGATGAGCTTTGCGTTTTCATCGGGATGGTATAGTGACGCGATTCATGGTGGCTGCAGGATGCACAGTCGAACTCCCGAACGCCGGAACCCGACGACTCATAGGTCGCCTGCGATGTGACGGTATCCGATATCATGCGATAGGTCTTTGCACCGCACTTCGGACATTTCGAATAGCTCGAGAACCACGTCGGATAGCGTAAAATAAGGATATCATTTTCCTCATCGGAAGCCCATACATCGTAGTCGATCGATCGTATCTTCTCCTCGTCGATCTGCCCTTTCTTCAGATAAACATCCTCTTCCTTATCGTTGAGCTTGCGCATGCTCTTTCCCGTCCGAGGGCTTTTCCTCGGCGCATCGCGGAATTTCTTCAACGCGCCCTTCGACCACATATATATGAACGCGAACGGTATAGGAATGAGTATCGCCCAGACGAGGAGCTTGAGCGGGCGCAACAGCCGGTATTTCATGTATGGGTCGAGCGGGAGTGATATCGGGATAAGAACGATGCAGAACGCAAGGGCAGCAGCGATGAGTGCGATGAGTGCATACACACCAAGTACATTATTGACCGCGCGTGAGCCGCCGATGGGTACCGCATGCACGGTACGCCGCCATATCCCGCTGATACCGGTGTCCGATCGCGACGCTGTGATCTCCTGGAGGGCCTCTTTGGTCGTGAGAATATCCCGTACCGCTTCCATACCGGCGATGATGCCCTCGCCGTACGCGCCCCGCTTGAAACGCGGGAGCATAACAGCCCTGCCGATCGCCGCACATTTCGCGTCCGGCAGCACGCCCTCAAGTCCGTAACCGGTCTCTATTTCCCAGCGCCGCTGTCCGACGACGACGAGGAGAAGAAGACCATTATCCTTGCCGCGCTGACCGATCTGCCAATGCTTGAAAAGGTCGGTGGCGAATTCCTTAGGCGTTGCATCGCCGATACTGTTCACCGCAACAACAGCGATCTGCACGGTGGCCGCTTTTTCGAGATCGGCTAGCATGCCGTTGAGCCGCGTCGTCTCGGCTGCGCTCAGGATGCCGTCAGGGTTCGATACATAGCCGGTACCTCCCGCCTTCGGATCGGGAACGGTGCGTACCGTATATCCCTCGCCTGCGGAGAATAAAGGAAGAAGCGAACACATGCAGAATATAACCATCGATCTGAACATCATTTCCCTCCGTACAGCCGATAGAACTGCACCCGGGTAAGCCTGCAGTACTCCGCCGCCTTCGACTTATTGCCGCTGCACTTGATGAGCACGGCATCGAGTATGCGTCGCGCCTCCTCTTTCGCCAAACGCTTGATATGTTTCTGGAGATCGAACGGAGCATCCGGGACCGTGTTCGTTCCGACGGCGGACACCGCGTTCACCTCGTTCATCCTCGGCGCAGCTTGTACGATATCCGCCTCGGTTATCACATCGCCCTCGGCGAACGCCATGACAGCGGTTATCACGTTCTTAAGCTCGCGAACATTCCCGCGCCAGGGAAGTTCCCTGAGCCTTCTCAGCGCACGCGTCTCCACGCGCAGTATGTTCTTCTTGAACGCGCGGTTGAGGCGAGTAAAGAACAGCACCGCGAGCGGGGCGATATCATCCATACGCTCCCGAAGCGCCGGCATGACCACCTTGCACACTGAAAGACGATAATAGAGATCGCTCCGGAACGCGCCCTTCGCCGCCAACTCATCGACCGCGATATTCGTCGCGCAGACGATGCGGGCGTTCGCTTTTCGCGACAGCGCGCTGCCGACGCGATAGTACTCGCCCGATTCAAGTACGCGGAGGAGCTTCGACTGCGAACCGCTGTCCGTTTCGGTAACCTCATCAAGGAAAAGCGTTCCGCCGGAAGCGGCATCTATCTTGCCGTCGCGCCCCTTGGGGTCCGCACCGGTGAACGCGCCGCCTTCGTACCCGAACAGTTCCGCCTCAAAAAGATCACGCCCTATCGTCGCACAATTGAGCGCCACGAACGGTCCCGCCGCCCCCGTCTCTCCGTGATGGATGAACTGCGCCGCCCATTCCTTGCCGGTACCCGTCTCGCCTTCGATGAGCACCGGGAGTTCCGGGTATTCGCGCATCTTGCTCAACTTCCGATTTATCGCCTTCATCTCGGCGGAAAATATCCCGATATCATCACCGTATCGGATGCCGGGGAAATCCGCCGGCGAGAACACGACATCGGCAAGGGCTATGGTCCCGTCGCGCATGCACGCTTCGTTGATGCGGTGTGCCGTGATACCGCCGTTCTCGGCGGTCGCAACGGTGATGCGCGCCAATGCCTCGGCGACCTTTTTCACGTCGACCGGTTTCACGAAGAAATCGACGACACCCTCGCCCATGGCGTTCAGGGCATCGATGGTCTCGCCTTTTCCGGAGATGAAGAACACCGCCGATGTGTTCCCGCGGCTTCGCAATTCGCGGAACAATGCCGGCCCGGTAAGGAACGGCATGTTCACATCGGTGATAATGACATCGGTCTTTTCGCGACCGAGCGCCGCGAGCGCCGCACGCGGGTCGGTGAACGTAAGCACGTCATGCCCGATGAGGCGGACGAACCCGGCGAGGTCGTCGCAGCAGTCCTTTTCATCATCAACGATGGCGACTTTCATGAAGCTGCCCCGCGGCGTTCAAAGCGCACCGCGAAGGTCGCGCCGCCGAGCTCATTATCGGTCACCGTGATGGCCGCATCGAACGAACGGAGTATCGTCGATACGATGTAGAGCCCGAGCCCCATGCTGTTCTCTTTCTGCTGCACGGAATAGAACGGATCGAAGATGCGCTCTTTGTGTTCGTCAGCGACACCCGGTCCGTTGTCACTCACCTCGAAATAGACGTGACCATCCCGCTCATAGGTGCGGACGGACAGGAGCCGCTCGTCACGCGACACCATATCGAACGCGGCGATCGCGTTGTCGATGAGATTGACCACCACCTGCGAAAGCTGCACCTCGGAAAAGAGGATGCGCCCCGCCGTCGGGGAAAGCTCCTCGGAGAACGAGATCCCGTGCGCGTTCATCTTCTGCCGGAAGAGATCGAGCGTATGCAGTATGAATTCGTTGAGATCGAGCTCTTTCGCCTCGACCTTCTCCGGCGACTTGAGCATGACCCTCATGTTCCTGATTATCGTATCAAGGCGGTCGACCCGCTCGTTGATCTTCCTGAATTCACCGATGACCTTGTCATACGGGAGCGTTCGCTTCTCCTGCTCAAAGAGGTAGATAGCGGTGCCGGCGATGACCTTGATCGACTGCAGCGGCTGATTGATCTCATGCGCAATGGCGCCCGATATCTGTCCGAGCGATGCAAGACGCTCGGTGCGCTGCAGTATCTTCTCGCGGAAGATGCGCTCCTCCGTGCTCACGCGCAGCGCTTTTTCCAGGCGCACCCGCTCGCTGATATCGGTCGCCACATGCACGGCGCCGCGGTACGCACCGTCCCTATCGAACACCGGGTCCGCGGTGATGAAAAAAACGCGCTCCCCGATCGCAAGCTCCATCGTTTCACGCCGTCTCGTCTGGGCTGCACGCACCACCGGGCACCCGTCGATCGGCGCCGATGTCCCATGCACCACTTCCCAGCACCGGCGGCCGATCAGGTCCTCAGGCGTCTTCCCGAACGTCACGGTCGATGCGCGATTGCATCGTACGATGCGGTGCTGCCTGTCGAGGAGCCATACCGCATCGCCCAGCGCGTCGAAGGTGCTCTGCCAGTCGAGCGCCGCCGCCTTGAAGCGCGCTTCGCTCTCGGCAAGTTCGGATATCGCATTGAGCCGTTCCCGGTCAAGCGATTCCTGATTGATGGCGTATCGTATCGAATGCTCAAGGAGCGCGGAAGAGAGCTCGCTCTTCGGGAGAAAATCCCGCGCACCGGCCCGCATGGCGGCGATATCGATATCGGGATTGTAATCCCCGGTGATGAGCACGAAGGGGACATGCGCGCCCAAGGCGATGCTCGTGCGGATGAGCGCGATGCCGTCGTCAAGGCCGAAACGATAGTCCATGAGACATACATCAGCCCCGGCCGCGATACCTGCGGCAAGGTCGGCGCCGCGTGAGCACCACATTGCCTCATAGCGATGCGCACGTATCTCCGAGAGCATTTCCCGGATCAGGACGAAATCGTATTCATTATCGTCTGCGATGAGCACACGTATCGGGTCGGTGTCCAATGACTATCCCCTGAGCGGCAGCACGACGGTACGGAACCAGTAGCTCTCGATGACACGCATGATGTTCACGAGCTCCTCGAACGACACCGGCTTCGTGATGAAACCGCAGGCACCGTTGCGGTAGCTTGACATGATATCCTCTTCCGCCTGGGACGTGCTCAGCACGACGACGGGTATGGTCCTGAGCGACGGATCATCCTTGATCTCTTTCAGCGCCTCGCGCCCGTCCTTCTTGGGCATATTGAGATCGAGGAGTATGATGCCGGGACGCGGGGAATGTTCGCTGTTACGCGGATTCTCGGAACGGCGCAGATAATCAAGCAGTTCCTCGCCGTTCTCAACGAAGGTCACCGGTGTGGAAAGTCGGCTGTCGGATACAGCCTCGGTAATGAGCAGGCGGTCCTCTTTATCGTCTTCCGCAATGAGTATGCCCGCTGTGGATTCGGTCATTGCCTCACTCCTCCATATCACCGGTCATTATAAATCCGTTCGCAATTATATCAAGGCCTGTTCGCGCGGGAGGGTAACGCTGAAACGCGCGCCCGTGCCGACGATACCGTTCGCTTCTATCGATCCGTTATGGCGCATGACGATCTTCCTGCAGATAGCCAATCCCACCCCGGTGCCCGCGTACTCGTCGGACGTATGGAGCCGCTGGAATATCGTGAATATCTTGTCGCGATATCTGTCATCAAACCCGATGCCATTATCCTCAACGATGATACGTATCCTGCCATCGGTCGTCGTCTCGGAAGATATCCGCACGACCGACTCCGTATCCCCGCGGCGGAATTTCACCGCATTGCCGATGAGGTTCTGGAAAAGCTGCTTCATCTGCGTGTGATCGGCATGGATAACGGGGAGCGCCGTCCGCTCGATGCGGGCATGCGCCTCCTCAATGGACACCGCGAGCGCCTGCAATGCCTCGTCGAGCACCTGATCGAGCGATACCGGGGAAAAGCTGTTCCCGGCCCCTATCCTGCTGTAGGAAAGCAGATCATTGATGAGCGTCTGCATGCGCTTCGTCGAATTCTGAATGCTCTCGATATACCCGCGCCCTTCCTCGGAAAGCGCCGAAGCGTAACGGGAAAGAAGCCTGTCGCCGAACGTGCGCACCTTCCTGAGCGGCTCCTGCAGGTCATGCGATGCAACGTACGCAAAATCCTGGAGTTCACGGTTCGATCGCTCGATCTCTGCGGTATAATCGCGGAGCCTGCGCTCGGCATTCATGCGCTCGGTAATATCACGAACAAAACTCTGGACACGACCGCCCTCCTCATGAGAGATGATGCTCGCGCTTACCGTCACCGGGAATGACGAGCCGTCCTTACGCACATGTTCCGCATCGAATTCGACGACCCCCTGCGACGTGAGCGACCGCATCCGCTCTCCGATCTTACGAATATCCTCCGGCGCATCGATATCCTTGAGCGACATGCCGATAAGTTCGCTGCGCGTATACCCGAGGGAACGGCAGGCGATATCATTGCAGTCCGAGATGACACCGCTGAGATCATGGACGAAGAACGCATCATTGATGTGTTCGACTATCGTACGGAAGCGTTTTTCACTTTCGCGCAGGACGGTTTCCGTCTTCGTGCGTTCGGTGATGTCGATAAGGCTGCCGACCGATGCCGGCCGTCCCTGATACATGATGCCCTTACCCCACACCTGTGCATCGAACGCCGAGCCGTCCCTTCGCACGCAGCGAATATCGTAGGGCATACCGGGTTCACCGTCGGCCCGGCGCGTCAGGTTCGCCCGTACCGTTTCGCGTATCTCCGGCACAACAAGATCGACTGGCGACATCGTGTCTATCATTTCATCGGGATGATAACCGAAAAGATCGGCGTATGCATTATTGACGTATCTGAACCGCATATCCTGAATGATGTAGAGACCGACAAGTGACGACTCCATCACTGCCCTGTATTTCGCTTCGCT
>JBBTBY010000117.1:0-10533 GCA_038043445.1 Spirochaetota bacterium | reverse complement strand
TTCCTTGAGCGCTTCTTCGGCGGCCTTTCGTTCGGTGATATCGGTCAGCACCGAGAGATGCGCCGGGCGGCCCTCGAATTGAACAAGCGCCGCACGTATCTCGAAATTGCGGACAGCGCCCGATTTCGTGATGAGCCGGAGATCATAGACGAACGGCACCTCTTCCCCGGATGCCCTGCGCTTCATGTTCTCGAACGCAACACCGACATCGTCAGGGTGTATGAAATCAGCGATGCTCCTTCCGATGAGGTCGTCCATTGCATACCCGGTAACTTCCGGTATTGCATCATTGAAATACTTGATGATCCCCGCCTCATGCACAAGAACGATATCGGGAAGGTTTCGCACCAAGGTCCGGTACTTATCCTCGCTCGCGCTCAGCTCCTTCTGCATACGCTTTCGTTCGGATACATCCGCGAACGCAACGACCATTTTTCCCGGCGATGTCTGGAACGCGTACACATCGAACATGCCGAGCAGGGGATGGTCTATGAACTCGCTTTCCTCGTTCGTCCAGATACCCCCTTTCTCGGCTATGGTACAGAATGTCGAAACGATACCGGCATCCAGTCCCGGCATGACCGCTTCAATGGACTTCCCCACATGTGCCCGATGATCGATATTGAGCATGCGGTCGGCAAATGCGTTCGCACCGGTAAAAACAAGGCGTGTGTCCTTCAATTCGCAGAAATGCATGCCCCACGGTGCCGCCTCGACGATGTTCCTGAAACGCGCTTCGCTCCTTTGCAGCTCTTCCTCGAATTTCTTGCGTTCTGAGATGTCGATGGCGATGCCGCGAAGTCCGGCGAACACCCCGTCGACATATCGCGGCGAGGAATAAATGATGACCGGATACGTGGTGCCGTCCTTGCACATGGCCGTGTATTCATTGCCGGCGCCTGATTCCATGCGCCCTTCAGCGACCGCACGCATGTTCTCCCCGACGCGTGCACGGTCCGCAGGAATGACAAAACCGCTCGCATGGAACCCATTGGTAAAATCGTCGAGGCTGTAGCCGGTCGCGGAGATACCCTGCGTATTGATGAACGTAATGACGCCTTTCGCATCGGTCTCGAACACCGACTGCGGTAGAAGATCGGTCAATTCCCTGAATTTCTCATCACTGTCGATGCGCGCATGCTCCGCACGCTTGCGCGTAACGACCTGCCATACGCCGTGCATAAGCTCGGTAAGCTGCCGCTCGTCAAAATCGTCGTACGGCGACACCTTGTTCGCAACACCGACGACGGCAACGATGCGTTCGGCGTCGAACACCGGCACTGAAAGGAAGCGCGTAAGGGCGACATGCCCCTCGGGATATCCCACCCTGCGAGTGCCCTCCGCGGCAAAATCATTGACGATAAGCGGACGCCGCTCTCGAACGACATCACCCCAGATGCCGGTGGTCTCAAGCTGATATACCGTTCTCGGCTCGGCGACCGTGCAGCGTTCCATCACGCTCTTCGACCATGAGAATATCTCGAACAACTTCTTCGCCTCGTCATAAAAATAGATGTATCCGATATCGCTTCGGGTCACCGCGAGCGATGCGGACAGCGCCTCATCGAATATCGCCTTCTCATCATCGAGCGGTGCAATGCGGGCCAGCGCCCCCATGCGTACCGATTCACGGAACATATGATCTTCGGCGCGTTTTTGTTCCGATATATCCGCCGCGGTACCGCGGAACCCGCATACCTTCCCGTTCTTCACGATCACCGAGTAAACGATAGCCACGGGGATGCGCTTCCCGTCCTTGCGGAGCGCGGTGTATTCGCTTCGATGCTCGCTGTCCGTACTGATGTTCGCAATGCCCGTACGGGCGCGCTCACGGTCCTCGGGGACCACCGTATCGATGACGGAGAGACCGTTCGCCACATCGCCCGGGGAATATCCGAAGAGCTCATGCGCCTTGCGGTTCGCGAAGGTTATCCTGCCTGTCATATCCGCTTCGTATATCGCGAGCGGGAGCAGGTCCGCCATCTCACGGAAGCGGAATTCGCTTTCGCGCAATGCGTCCTCCATGGCGATCCTGTCGGTAATATCATACATGACGCCGATAATGCCGTTCGGGGCGCCGCTCGTGTTCCGGATAATGCCTTTATAGAACGATACCGTATGATCCGTGCCGTCATGGTAGCGAACGCTCCCGTCGTACTGCTGTGTCGCTTTCGACTTCCAGAGCGCACGGTCCGCCGCATCGTACACGGCTGCCTTGTCGGGAGGGGACACCTCATAGACGGTCTTGCCGATTATCTCCTCACGCATTTTCCCCAGATAGGCTTCGAACGCCTTATTGCATTCGGTATATCTCATGTCGGCGGACTTTGCGAATATGGGGTACGGGATGGTATCGATCATCGTCCGGAGCTTCTCCTCGCTCTGCGAGAGCCGCTCTTCCGCACGGATACGCTCAAGCACGAGCGCCGCCTGACGCGCAAGCGATTCTATCGCCTTTGCATCGACAGCCGCACCGCCGCGGCGCACCAGTATGGACGCCCCGCCGACTATCGATCCGTAATAGGAAAAGCTGATCGAGTATACCTTCTCAATACCGAGTATCGTCTCGACAAGACCGCAGACGGTACGCGGCACGGTGTGCCCCGTGAGATCGAAGAGCTTTTCCGGGAGCATGCGCAGTCTCCCGTCGGGGCTTACCGCATCGCTCTTCATGATATCTTTCATCTCATACGGCGTTTCGAACGCCTTGCGTCCGAGAATCTTCTTCATCTGCTCGAGATACGCGTCAAAACCGATGAGCTTTACCAGCGCGACCGCGGTATGGGAAGCATCGCTCTCCCCTATCGCGATGAACGCATCGCCGAGCATGTCCTGTATCGCACGGCCGACAAGGTTATAGACATCGTCCTTGGTGCGCGCATTATGCAGCCGTATACCGGCATCGAATACGATGGCATTGATCTTTTCTTCCGGCTGCGGAGAAGGCGCTTGCGGTGTACGCTTCTGTCGAAGGAAGATACGCGCCGCCCCGATGCCGAGCAGGAACGCGACCGCGCAAAGTATGATCGCGTATAGTACTGTCACCGGGAGAACGGGCATAGGCAGCTCACTATGAACACCTCGAAATACTTGAACTGTACCCGAAGGATGGCCTTTGATGCAACTATATCCGATATGGCAGGCAAGTCAATCACGGGGAACGTATCCCATTGTACGTTTCAACCGTTATCTCTTGTGCGGTCAGGTATCCACTCACGCGTATCGTCCGCCGGTCCCCTTTCACAAGCGTGAACGCATTATCGGAAAGCCTGAGCGGCAGCGCGTGCTCATCAGCCATGCGGATAGAAACACCGAACGCTGTCTCGCGCGCCGTAAGCTCGATATCCGTACCCCCGGCTGACGGCATCGTGCGCACATCGAGAACATCACCGGGATGCACATGCATGGTCCGATACGTTTCCGGGATGAATATGCGCTCTGCCAAAGCGAGGTCACCGCGGACAAGGCGGGCTCGCAGCAGCACGTTCCCGGCTCCGTAACGCTCTCGGAGCGCTTCCCGCATGATGCGGATACCGGCGTGATGTACACCGCGCGTCATCGATATATCTTCGCTCATGGTTTCGCGCACAGAGCCGTCCACATGGACGACATCGACGGCAAGCGCACCCCATAGCGAAGGGAGTGTCGTGCTGATCCCGAATAGGAATTCCCTGTCGTCGAAGAACGGACAGATGACGGTATCCTGCATGGCACGGCGCACCGAGTAATACGCCATTTTCGGGCGGCCGCCGTAGTCGAGCACGGTAAGCTCTACGTTCGGCCAGGTATCGGTGAATTTCCAGATAAGCGCCCCGCCGCAGAACTTTTCCCGGAAACGGAAATTCTCGATATACCGCGTAAGCGCATCCGCCTGAAAAAGCTGCGTCAGATAGATAAGTTCATCGATGGAACGCCACTGGCCGAAATGCGCACGGACATTGCGCCACATCCCGTGAAGATATTCTTTGCGATGCCACCGAAGCGTGCTCCCCGCATGCAGCCGATACGCCTCTATCGATTCAAGCGCATTCTCATCGAGCGGCATATCGTCCATGAAAAAATCGCGCACGTCCGCGCGCGACGGGAATGCCGGCGCACCGCCCTCGCTGTTCATGGCGCATTCATCCTTCCTCAACAATGGATAATCGTTCTCGACATATTCGCGCGCCGTCCAGTTGCGGTTCTCGCCGGAGAAGGGGCTTCGCGGATAATCAACGCCCCACGGGCTCGATACATGGTACGGCACGCGGCTGCCGAGCGCGGAAAGCGTATTCGGTATCACTTCGTATCCGATGGTATTATGCGCACGACGGTCAAGCCCGCGGTCATGGAGCGACATATCGATCTCATTGGAGCCGCAGTACATGCAAAGCGACGGATGCAAGTTCAACCGCGTATGAATATCGGACACCTCGCGAGCTATCAGCGTCTTAAAGCCGTCGTCATCGTCCGGATATAATGCGCAGGCGAACTGAAAATCCTGCCATACGACGATACCGTTCTCATCGCAGAAATCGTAGAACCGCTCATCCTCGATGTATGCACCGCCCCAGACACGCACGGCATTTGCGCCGGATTCCTTATAGAATGACAGCGCCGCGGCATACCGCTCATCGGAGATGTTCGACAGGTTGTTCTCAAGCGGCTGCCAGTCATACCCGCGGAGGAATATCGGGACACCGTTCACGATGAGGCGGAATTCATGCACATCGACCTCATGCTCGGGCACTTTCACGCGCGACCATGGACCGGCGGGAAGACCGTCGATCACTTCCTCGTTAACCGAACCGACGTTCGCTGCAGTACCGTCCATCCCTACGCTGCTTTTTCCCGGGGAGCGCACCTCATAGCTCACCCGCCTCTTCTCAAGCACCTTTGTCGAAAGCTTGACATGCCGTATACCGATCTTGCGATGAAAAAGCTCGCACCCGTCTGCCAAAATGACACACTCGTAGCGATCAGGCTCTCCGTAACCGCGGATATTCCATGCATGCACATCATCCATCGTTCCCGACGCGATAGTCCTGTCTTCATGCTCTCCCGCGGGGATAACCGCCTCGCCCCCCCAGACACGAACCCCGTTCCATCGGAGTTCAGCTTCGAGACTCGTTTTGGTGAACACCGACAGGAACGCGCGTATCGCGAACGATGCGCGCTTCTCCCGCCAATCGTACTCGCAGTCAAAAATGACATCACGGACGAATACATTCTCATCGACAGCAATGAGTTTCGGCGTACCGATGAAGCCGACACCGGCCAGATGCGGCGCATTGTCCCAGCCGTAATGGAATTGCGGCTTACGCATCCATACGCGGCGCACTTCATCAAAGACGACGGCGTGTTTTTTCGCAGGCACTTCCCCAACCCGCTCATCGACGGTGCGTATCGGCGACTTGAATACGAATAGAAGCTCATTCGTTCCGGGCACAAGCCACCCTGTGATATCGAGCGAGAAACGGATGAAGCTGTCTTCGCCCGAATATGCAAGCGCGCCATTGACGTACACATCGCTGAAAGTATCAAGACCGTCTGCAGCGAGGCGATACCGTATATCGTGTTTCACATCGATAATCGTTCGATAGAAAAAATCCTTCGTCTCATACGGGAGATACGCCTTCTGATGATCCATCACGTTCGGGTCGGCCGTCTCTATCCCGGCGTCGCGGAGATGGCGTATCGAATCACCGGGCATGCGGGCGGGATGCCACGCCAACGATGGGATATCCGCGAGCGACCATACACCATGTTCGGCGAAAGCGAAAGCGAATTGCGTGAGCGGGACTATCTTCATCCGTGCCGTTACTTCCCGGCGCGATTCTGCCAATAAGACTTTAAAAGCCTCAGCCGATCCGTTTCTGTCCTGGTTTCCGGCGTTATCTCCTCTTTTTTCGCGTCCCACGCATGCTCGATGCCGAACGTCGCGTTCCCCGTCCCGTAACGGTCCTCCCGGAAACAGTGATAGCACCAGTCCCATCCCTCCGCTTCGAAGAGTTCAAGTGCATCCTTTATCCATGCATAGGCACTGTTCGCCGGCGCCACGCGTCGGCAGGAGAACTCACCCACCCAGATACGGGCGTTGTACTTTTTTCGGAATGTCGCCACTGCCGCCATTTTTTCGGATAAGAATTTTTTATCGACCATTGTCGGTGTTCGCGGTTCGTTCCATCCCAGGGGGATAATACCGGGATAGGTCACACCCGCCGGCGCGTTCATCCAGGTAACGCCTTGATGCGTCAATTCGGTCGGTTCGTACATATGGAACGTGTACACCGTGTTCGGATCACCGGTCGCTTCAAGCATATCCATTTTTGCAGGACGCGAATACTCCGGACCGCTCACTATGATAGTGTGCCATCCGTCCACCTCCCGTATCGCTTTGGTGACTTCTTTATTTATCTCGTTCAACGCGCGGTATCCACGTTCGTTCCGCGGGGGCGCGGGCTCATTGAGTATCTCATACCCCGCGACGATACGCCTGTCCTTGTATATCCCTGCCAGCCATTTCCAGAGCGAAGCGAGCT
The DNA here is from genome assembly GCA_038043445.1 of Spirochaetota bacterium. Classification (NCBI taxonomy): domain Bacteria; kingdom Pseudomonadati; phylum Spirochaetota; species Spirochaetota bacterium. The sequence goes on along the minus strand of JBBTBY010000117.1, from coordinate 4,012 downwards.
TCTGCCGGTTCTCCGGATTTTCCCAATTCGCCAGAGTCTCGCTCTTCCAGAGATCGCCGGGGAAGAACGGCGATTGATCGTGCAGGTCCAGTATCACCTTTATGTCCACCGCTTCCGCAAGCGTCAATATAGCATCGATAGCATCTTTAAACTTCGCTTCGAGCTCCCAGCCATCAATCCCTTTCACGAGCTTGGGCCGGACCATCTGGTATCGTACATGGTCGACCTTCCAGGCCTTCAAGTCCTGGAAATCCTTGGGTGTGAATGCGCCGTAAATGTTGATCCCCCGCAGACGCGCGCCGCCCCATGACCCCTTGTCGGGAGAGTCGGGCACGACGACCCCTGAAGGCGATTGACCGTACGAAGCCGCTATGGCGCTGAACAGTACGAACACAACTCGCAACATGATGTTGTTTTTCATTTCCTTTGACCTCCGGTCATTGTTTATTTTTCTTCCACGCATCAACAAGCACTTTCAACCGATCAGTATCCTTCCCGCCGTCGGGGTCATTACTGTCGGGTTCATCCGCATCGAACGTCGGATTCCAACCGTTCCACCCCTGATAGCAGTGATAACTCCAGCTATAATCGTATTTTTCAAAAATATCGATGGAATCCTTTATCCATTGCGCGGCGCCGGGCGCCCAGCGTATGGCTGAGAATTCGCCGACCCACATGATGGCATTGTTCTTTTTCGCGAAGTCGGCGGCGATGACCATGCTCTTTTCGAGTTCTTCCTTGTTCCACATCATCGGCGGGTCTGAAGGGAACTTCTTCAGAATTCCGGGATACGCCTTGTTCGTATATTCAGCGGTCTTGTAGCCGTGGATGCCCTGATGCGTATAGGTATGCGGCATATAGTGATGGAATGAATACACGACTTTCGGGTTGTCGATCGGCTGAAATCCCTCAAAACACCACGGCAGTCCCCAGGGTGCCGGCTCGATGATCAAATAAGTATTCCTATCGACAGCCCGGACCGCCTGACAGAGCACCGGGACCATATCCTTTCGCCAACGTTCCACTTCGCCTTTTGTGTTCGGCTCGTTGAGCAGATCATATCCGATGAGATTCGGGTGCGTACCGAATTCACGGGCTATGAATTTCCATACTTTTATCAATTCCTGCTCGTATCCGCCGCCGTCAGAAGCCGAGTACATAACATCGATCTTGCGGCCGACAATATCCCCCGCGGTTATTATCACCTGCATATTATATTTTTCTGCAAGGTGTAACGCAACACGGATACCGTCCAGATGACGCTTATACGGGACCATGGGTTCATCATCGGGGATGGGCGGGACCGTCTCTCCTTTTTTGACATACCATTTCGAATCACTGTCGACATTCACCCAGAGACGCAGAAGATTGATGTGCCAACCCGCCATCCGTTTGAACGCTCTATCAGAAATGAATTCCCCCGGATCGGTGGCATTCGCGCTGAACGGTCCGAAGGTGAACGTATTCACGCCGCGAAGCCCGTTCTTCGGCCAGCGCTTTTCCGCCGTGCTTTTCGTAAGCGGTTTTGCGAGCAGCATGAGCGTCTCCTTCGACTGACCGTACGCGGCGAGCGACAGATCCGCAAGTTCAATATATGATGGAATGAATTTTCCGTTGACGGGGCCCTGCGTCTGAAAGCGGATATCGAGCCGCCTTGCGTTCTCGGGCCTGTCGATGAGCTGCAGCATGCGTTTCACAGCTGCAGGCGACGGCGGAATGCGAATATAACTGCCCTTCCCTTTCATCTCTCCGACCGCATCATACCAGAGCCACGTAATGGCGAACGATGCGTTGGCGGGTCTGTCGGGGGCGGTACGGTAACGAAAGCTCAGTTTCAGCGTTTTCGGTGAATCATGGGTGATCGCATACTGGAATTGATATATGCCGTATTCCTCTTTCTCAGAGCGCAGGGTAATGCCGTCGTTCTGCTGCTCGGCGACTACGCTCTGTACCGCCTGCCATCGCTCGCCACCGGCAAGATTCTCATCGGCGAACAATACGGCTATGCTGATGATGCAGAGAATGATCTGTTTCATAGGAGCCCTCGTGATCGTTTTTCCCGCTCGATCCGACATGCCGCGCATTCGCCCATCGACGTGCACTATCGATAGAATGTACCGAGATGAACGTTCGAACTGTAACATGCTTCCACTAAGTTTTCAAGTTCCGCTTGAGTATGGGATTTGAAGCATATTTGGTGAATACTTTTCCGGACATCCTCGCTCCTTGCGCGAACAGCGCGCCGGCCCGATACCGTATCTATGAAGATCTTTTCAGGTGATTTACTATAGTACACTGACGGCATGGCGTCCTTGACTTTTTGGACATTACCAGGATTATATGGACATGGTTCGCATACGCTACAACGCCCGGCGCGAGTACGACAGGAATTTCGCCGCATCGGACGCCGTAAGCATCGTCCCGCATGTGCTCAACGGCGATTTTCCCGAACATACCCACGATTATATGGAAGTGTCCATCGTACGAAGCGGCAGAGCGTTCCACAGCGCATCCGGAAAACGTTCACTGATCTCGCGCACAGATGTGATGGTCGTCCCGAAAGGGGCATCGCACGCGTTCTTTGCATGCGACGGGCTCGAGCATTTCAACATCGCGCTTTCCGGGGCATTCATACAGCATCTTGATGCCGATATCCGGTCGCTTGCCGGGTTCAGGCTCTTCTCGCCCAGCGCTGAGGTGCGTACATTACGGCTCAATCCTTCATCCATGACGGAGATCGAGCACCTGATAGAACGACTGCTTGCCGAGCTCTCGCTCCGCGCAGCGGGGCATAAGGCCGTCACACGCGTCCTCACGATGGAGCTTATCATCCGCCTTGCACGGGCGTACGCCGGCGACACGGCCGGCAACACAGCGATCGATCCGCTTTCCCGCATCGCAGGATATATCGAAGCGAATTGGAATCGCCCTCTCCCCTTGCCGCATCTGGCGAAACGATTCGGGAGTTCGATACGCCACTTCGACCGCGTGTTCAAAAGCCATTACCGCGTAACGCCCGTAGAGCACATACTGCAGCTGCGTGTTCAGCGCGCTGAGGAGATGCTCGCATCGACGAACCGCACAATAACCGAGATCGCGTTCGACTGCGGCTTCACCGACAGCAATTATTTCTCGCGACAGTTCAAGCGGCTTACGGGCAAACGGCCGCGCGACGCACGGCCGTACCAAAACGCTCTCGTACGCGCACCATAGAACCACCAAGGCCCAAAGACACCAAGATATATAAAGTTATGATCGTGCACCAAACAAATGATTGTAATAGAACGAGAGCCATTCTTCTCCATTTCTTCGTGCCTTGGCGACTTGGTGGTTCCCCCTACGTGATACTTTGGGGCAATGGCTTGACAGGGGCAATGGCCTTCAGTTGCAGATACGCACCGGTGTGTTATACTCGCCGTATGGATTATCAGCGAAATTTCCTTAAGACACTTGAAATAATCGGCACTGTGTTCGCGCTGAAGAAGGCATACATCCGGACACAGCACCCGACATGGACCGATGACTTGATCGACAGAGAGATAAACCGCCAGATACTGAAACGGAAGGAAGATGCATGGGAATCCCGGACGGGATGCTTGAAACCCTTAAAAAAGTAAGCGAGGTCTGCACTTCTCATAACCTCAGATACTGTCTTGCGGGAGGACTCGCCGTGGGCGTGATCGCGGCTCCCCGTGCGACCGAAGATATCGATATCACGCTTCTTATGGAAATATCCGAGCTGCCCCGTCTTAAGAAAATACTGTCCGCGGCTTTCGATATCGTACAGTTCAACGAAAAGCGTCTTGAGTTCGCGGACACATCCATTCAACGCGTCGTCATCCGGGGAAAAGGCGAGAACATCATCATCCTCGATATACTGCTCCCTGTACATCCGATCTATCGATCGGCGGTCGAGAATGCAATACCAATAACGATCGACGGTATTGTAATTTACGTATCACGCCCGGAAGATCTTATTCTGATGAAATCGCTGTCATCCCGGCCGCAGGAC
>JBBTBY010000116.1 GCA_038043445.1 Spirochaetota bacterium | reverse complement strand
AGATGGTTGAAACGGCCATGAAACTTCTCTCGGTGGAGCATCTGACCAAAGCGTGCGGCGGACTGACCGCGGTGAATGACGTATCTTTCCATGTTGATGCGGGCATGATCAAAGGCATCATCGGCCCGAACGGCGCGGGAAAGACCACGCTCTTCAATCTCATTGCAGGCGCGATACGCCCCGATGCGGGTACGGTCCATTTTTCCGGCGAGCCGATACACGGGCTCTCGCAGCACAGGATCGCCTCCCGGCGCATAGCACGGACGTTCCAGAACATAAAACTGTTCCCGCATATGACCGTGCTCGAGAACGTCATCGCGGGGCGGCATACGCGGACGAAAGCCACGTTCATCGCGGGGATGCTTTCGCTCCCGCATACGATGCATGAAGGCGCCGCCGCAGAGGCAGCATCGCGAGAGATACTCGATCTTCTCGGGATAGCACCGCTTGCCGCCACGGAAGCGGGAAGTCTCCCCTTCGGCCGTCAGCGTGTGGTCGAATTCGCCCGCGCGCTCGCCCTCGATCCGACACTGCTGCTCCTCGATGAGCCGGCAGCGGGGCTCAATAATCATGAGACCGACGAGATCGCTGCTCTCATTCGGCGCATTCGCGCTCAAGGCATCACGGTGCTCATCATCGAGCACGACATGTCGCTCATCATGGAAATATCGGACAGCATCCTCGTACTGAGCTCGGGTCAACGGATAGCCGAAGGACCGCCGGCGGAGATACAGCGCAATCGCGATGTCATCGACGTCTATCTCGGGGCCGCCGATGCTTAGCGTACAGAGCCTTCGGGCGTCATACGGAAGCTTGCGCGTGCTGCGCTCGATGTCCATCCATGTGGATACCGGCGAGATCGTTGCGATAATCGGGGCGAACGGTGCCGGGAAATCCACATTGGTACGCACTATCATGGGGCTCGTGAAAGCATCCGCGGGAACGGTGCTGCTTGACGGGAAGGACATGACACGCATGCCCACGGAACGCATCGTCGCGAACGGCTGCGTGCTCGTCCCCGAGGGGCGGCATGTGTTCGCTGCGATGAGCGTGCGCGAGAACCTCATGCTCGGGGGGCATCCGCTTCGGATGAAACTCTCCGCCCGCGAACGGCGGGAAGCGGAAAGAAGCGAGCTGTCACGCATGTTCGGTCTCTTCCCGAAGCTCCTCGACCGTCAGCATCAGCTCGCGGGAACGCTTTCCGGCGGTGAACAGCAGATGCTCGCCATTGCACGAGCGCTCATGTCGCGCCCGAAGCTCCTTATCCTCGACGAACCGTCAACGGGACTTGCACCCATCGTCGTGAAGGATATTTTCCGCGTTATAAAAGAGCTCCGCAGCGCGGGGATGACGATACTTCTCATCGAACAGAATGCCCGCGCGGCGCTCGCAATAGCCGACCGCGGCTATGCCCTTGAGACCGGACAGGTCATGCTCGAGGGGAGCGCCCGCGCCGTGCTCGGCAACCGCGACATCCAGCGTGCCTATCTCGGCAAAGAATATAAAGCGAAAAGCGACCTTGAGTGAACGGGGTGAACAGATGATATTCAACAAAGCCATCGAAACCATGCCGCGGCAGAAGCTCGCACAGCTCCAGCTCGAACGGCTGCAGGCGACGCTCCACCGCATCTACAAGAACGTTGCGTTCTACAAGCAATCGTTCGACACCGCCGGCATCGACATCGAGGATATCGTATCGCTCGAACACCTCGCCGATCTGCCGTTCACCACCAAGGACGACCTGAGAAAAAGCTATCCCTACGATCTCTTCGCCGTTCCGCTCAAGGATATCGTACGCATCCATTCATCGTCCGGCACCACCGGCAAACCCATCGTCGTCGGCTACACCAAGAACGATCTGGCCAACTGGGCGGAATCGACGGCGCGCTTCCTCGTCTCGGCCGGTGTAACGGACCACGACTTCATGCAGATAGCCTTCGACTACGGCCTCTTCACCGGCGGTTTCGGCTTCCACTACGCCGCAGAACAGGTAGGCGCCTCGGTAATACCGGCATCTTCGGGGGGGAGCGTTCAGAAGCAGATAACCATCATGAAGGACTACAGGACCACGGTGCTCGCGAGTACGCCTGGCTATGCGATGCGCATCGCCAAGGGTCTTGAAGAGATGCATCTGCATCCGTCATCGCTCAATCTCAAGGTGGGCATATTCGGCGCCGAACCGTGGAGCGAGCATGTGCGCGAAGAACTTGAAACGAAGCTCCGCATCCGTGCGTACGACACCTACGGTCTGAGCGAGATCATGGGCCCGGGTGTTTCCGGGGAATGCTCCGAACGCAACGGGCTGCATGTGAACGAGGACCAGGTGATCGTCGAGGTCATCGATCCGGTAACGCTCACTCCCGCCGCCGTCGGCGATGAAGGCGAGCTCGTGTTCACCAATATCGCGAAAGAAGGCTGTCCCCTCATCCGCTACCGCACCGGCGATATCGCACGGCTTCTCCCCGGGGACTGCCCCTGCGGAAGAACGCACATGCGTATGAGCCGTGTCGCGCGGCGCACGGACGACATCGTCGTGTTCATGGGATTGAAGATCTCCCCGGCGCAGGTGGAATCGATACTTGCGAACGCCGAGGGCGTTGAGCCTGAGTTCAGGATAGTGCTCGGTAATGCCCTCGGGCCCGAGACCATGGAGATAAAGGTTGCCATATCCGAAGGGATAGCCGTCGACGAGATAAAGGTGCTTGAAGACCTCAAGACCACCATCACCCGGCAGCTGGCATTGGAGCTCGGACTTACCGCAAAGGTAACCCTTGTCGAACGCGCATCGATAGAACCGCGCGACGGAGGCAAAGGCCGTATCGAGGATAATCGCAGGTAGCGTTCCGCGGTGAATTGACGAACATTCCCCATCTGATATACTGCGCTCAATGCCGCGGAGCGGCCGTATCACATGGCAGGTATCATCATGGAAGCATCGCCCAAAGGATTCGCCAAACTGCAGGCGACGCTGAAAGAGACGTTCGGCTTCAACCGCGGCGTAACGATAAGTATTATCATCCTGTCGTCCCTCGTCATCGCGTTCGCCGTGTTCTGGTTCATCTATTCCGCGCCCCCATCGTCCATCACCATGTCGAGCGGCCCCGCTGACAGTGTGTTCCAGACGAACGCCGAACGGTATCGAAAGCTCCTTGCGAGCAACGGGATAACGCTCCATATACTTCCCTCGCAGGGTTCACTTGAGAATCTCATGCGCCTCAAGACGCGTTCCAATGAGGTCGATGTCGCCTTTTTCCAGGGAGGATTGCCGCGCGGTATGAACGCGAACGGCATCGAATCGCTCGGGAGCCTCTACAGCGAACCGCTCATGCTGTATTACATCGGCAGGAAAAAGATAACGCTCCTCTCCGAACTCGACGGGAAACGCATCGCTGTCGGAGCCGAGGGGAGCGCTGTGCGCAGGCTCGCCGTGACCCTGCTCGGATTGTGCGGGATAGAGACGAACAGGAACGAACTGCTCGTCGATCTCGACGGCGAGGACGCGGCGGACGCGCTCGTGAAAAAGAAGATACACGCGGTGTTCATGATGGGGGAAAGCGCAGCGTTCGGCACCATGCGCAAACTCCAGCGCTCACCGGACATACACATATACAGTTATGCACAGGCGGACGCCTATATTCGCCGCATCCAGTATTTGACGAAGCTCACGCTGCCGATGGGCTCCATCGACTTCGAGAAGAACATCCCGGAAAACGATATCACTCTCGTCGGGGCGACCGTGCAGCTCATCGCCCGCAGGGACCTTCATCCCGCCGTATCCGATCTTCTGCTCGAAGCGGCGCATGACATACACAGCCGCCCCTCGATGTACCGCAAGCGCGGCGAATTCCCGACGCCGGTATCCAATGACATCCCCGTGAGCGATGAGGCGATGCGCTTCTACAAGTCCGGTAAAGGATTCTTCTATCGCGTGCTGCCGTTCTGGCTTGCGACGCTGGTAAGCCAGCTCATCGTCGTCGTCATCCCCGCCGCTGTCGTGCTCATCCCGGCATTCCAGGTGATACCGGCCCTGTATACGTTCAGCGTCAATGTCAGGATAGGCCGATGGTACCGCGCATTATTGACGCTCGAACAGGACCATCTCGAGAACAGGGAACGCTCGCCCAGTGACTATCTCGTACGACTCGACAGGATAGAGCACGGCATCAACAGGAGCAAGATACCCATATCGTTCGCCGGACAATTCTATATCCTCAGACAGCACTGCGCGCTCGTTCGTGACCGAATAGCCGCTGAGTCCGTGCCCAAGTAGAACGGCCTATTTTCTTAACGAAGCGCCGCTTCTATACCGTCGCCTTGCTCAGTTTGCGTATCCCCATCTCGATGAGGTCATCGTTGTATTCGGCGGAACGGATTATCTCCTTGTACAACTCTCGTGAGGCGATGACCGGCCGCAATTCCTCCGGCGTATGTTCATCGAAAGCGTATCCCTCTTTAATATAGTTTATCACGCGCTGCATGGTAACGCTCACGAAGGGCTTCGCCTCATGCAGCTCTCCGATGCGCTCATCGATGGTATTGAGCGATCTCACCATGCCCGCCACATTGTGCTTGTGCCTCACGCCGTGTTCAAGCTTATCCGTTATCGAGAGACCGTCCTCGGCGAGCCGCCGCATCGTGCGTATCTCCTTTCGTATGGCCGAGAACCCATCGATTATCTCCCTGCGTATCGCAGCTTCGGTCGCGGTATCGGCGCGCGCATTCGCCGATACCGTTTCAAAATCGATATCACGGTCCGGCAGCGTCTTTGCGAGCGATGCGAGCGTAATGTTCTCCATGCCGTTGAGCGCTACACCGCCCTCCGTTGCATTGTAGAATTTCACACCGGGCTTCGCAGCGGCATATTTCTCGAACCATTCACGGTACATGGTAAACCGGGCATCGACATAGACACGCTCACCGTGAATATTCCTCGCCGGCGTCACGCGCCCGGACAGTATATATTTATAGATGCGTCCGTCATACGTATCGAGCTTGGTCACCTGCGTGTGGAAATCCTCTTCATGATAGCTCCCCTTCACATGCGTTGCCAGCTCCGGGAACGAGAGATCAAGCCCCAGCATGATCACCGGGTTGGCGCCGGTACGGCAGGCGATATCTATCGCTGCGGTCGACACGGACCCGCCCACGGTCAATTCGCCCCTGTCGCCCAGGAATCCCATGAGGTATTGCGCAAGGGGGAACGGCGAGGCGGCGAGGAATATCGGCCCGGGGTAATTGCGCATTATCTCATTGTGTATCGACGACTCCGAGACTAGTGCGGTACCGCTCGAAACGGCGTTGCGGAAATACTTCGCGTTCTTCCCCTGCGGGTCAATGGCCACCGCGATGTGGGGCGTAATGCCGTGCTCGCGGAGCGGCTTCAGCGCAGTATCAACGGCGATGATAAGCGCCTTCTTCTTCATCTCACCGAGAAGGCCGATATTCCGTTCGAGCGAAGGCCCCGCCGAAACGACGACAGCAGGCACACCGGCGAATCGGTCGAAGAAGCGGTTCACGCCGTGGACGAACGGGATCACATCGATATTACAGATGATATTATACGCCCAGAGCCGGTCGAAGCGTATCATGGTATTGATATTGATGCTCTTCGCATCGACGAAGTTGAGTATCGCCTGCGAGAGGTCGCCCAGGTCTTTCGAGAAGAACTTCCAGTACCCGCGCGAGGTGATGATGCGCACCTTGCGCGTGCTCCTGAGCGATAGATAGTTCTCGATATCGTTCCTGTCGCTCCCGCCGATGAAATACATGACGCGCTCGTCGGAGAACAGATCATGCATATCGAACGTATCGATGAGAAAATTCAGTATGCCGTACGACGGTTCAACGGCGATGACATCGATATTATCGCGCGCAGTGAGTATCTCCCGAACGATGTATCCCGCCCCGAAACCGAGCACCACGACAAGATCGGCATCCGGATCGTTCACGGCCTCTTCGGCGAGGGTTTTCGCCTCCTTGATCGGATCGTACTGGCTGTGCATGATCGCCGACGCCCCGTCCCGTGATGCCTTGAAGCTCATTGCCGCGCCCTTGATCGCTATCGGCGTGCAGGAGAACCCGTCCGCCGCCGCTTCCGCTATCCTCGTTTCAACATCGAGGGGGAAAAGCTCGCGATGCGCCCGTATCGCATCCATATTCTTCCCGCGTATGCCCGCCGATGCAGAACTCATGCTTGCTCCCGGGTGCGGAGTGCCCGCACAAGATCGAACGCGGCGTCATGCGGCACCTGTAAAAGGCATCGCCCGCCGCCGTACTTGTTCCAGAAAAAAGTATATCCCGTATCGTAATAATTTTCCATAAGGAGCCGTATCAATTCTGCGTAGCGTTCCTCGCGCGCAAGCGACACATACGCCGTATAGCGCTCGCCCCCCAGGGCATCACGTATCTTTTCAAGCGTCGCGACGACAAGATCGGCCGTAATGAACGGCATGTATTCGTCGAGGATATTCTGCACACGAACATCCATCGGCGCTGTTATCTCGATATGATCACTTTTGATGATGCGATCGATGACGACCTCCGGCACGGTGATGCGCCCGATTCGCCGCGACTCGCCTTCGATGAAAAGCGTTCTATCCCCGTGATACCTGAACCGCACGAGCGCTTCGCCCAGCACGTGCTCGAAATTCTGCTGTGTCGGCTGCGTAAGCCCCGCCCCGCCGAACGCCGACCCGCGATGAGCGGCATAGTGCTCAAGGTCGAGAAAGGCCGCCCCGTCCGCCAGCGCCCTCCGCATAATCGCCGTTTTACCCGTACCGGTGAGCCCGCGTACCGTTATCGTCGAAAAATCATCCGCTATGCGTGCGATGACATCGCGTATGGAACGGCGGTAGGATTTGTACCCGCCCGTATACTGAACGGCCGGTATACGCGCAAGCGCAAGGAAATTGACCGCCGCTTTGCTCCGCATGCCCCCGCGCCAGCAGAGGACGATGACCGCACGCGTATCCGTGCCCCGGTGTCCGCGCACCGCGTCCACTATGCCGGGTATCTTCGGGGAAACAAGGCGTATCCCTTCGTCCCAGGCGGCATCGACCCCGTCATGAGCATAGAGCGTACCGACAATTGCGCGCTCCTCGTTGGAGAACAACGGCACATTGAATGAACCGGGAACGGACCCATCCGCGAATTCGGCCGGCGAGCGTACATCAATGACTACGGGTCGTTCTTCTGCGAAGAGGTCATCGAAGCCTGCTTCCATACGCATCAGAACCGGAACGTGATATCGGCGCCGATCTCGATGCCGACGACAAGGTCCCATCGGCTCTTATCCACAAGCTCTTTCACCGAAGAGTAATACTGTTTGAACAGCAGCGGAAACTTATTGTACTGATTGATCGTGATGTATTCGTTCAGGTTGAAACCAAGCCGGTATTCAAGCAGTATCTGCAGGAATTCCCACGTAACGTCGGCCTGGAGCGTGCTGTTGATATACTCCGCTGCGGTCTTGAGCGGACCGCCGTCCGGGGAGAATTTCACCGTCTCATCATACGATGCGAACCTGAGGTACGGCATCTGCAGATGGAGCGTATGCGTGAACTGTATCGGCTTTTCCAGCTCAAAGAACAATATCCATTTACCCGTAGCGGGGATATCGAGCTTTGCGTCGAACGTGAACGTATGATCGTTGCGCCCCGGGTCGAGCGCGGCGATACCCGAATCACGGGTGAGGTCGTAGCCGAATTCATAGCTGCCGACATTATACGGTGCATACGCATCGGTACCGTTGTAGGGGCCAATGCCCATATAGGGCGATGTTTCCCCCATGCGAAGATACTGCCGTTTGAACGTCGCCTGATACCCCGCCGAAAGCGAGAGCGGAAGGTTCTCGCCGACCTTGAGCGTGCTGTACACGGATGCATTGACGACATCGCTCCTTATCTTCGTAAGGTAATTATTATTGGCGCTGTACGATACCGAATAGCTCGCGGTGAACGACGACCAGAAGGGGTCATTGAACGAGGGATTGAACAGACGCACCATATCGATGATGGAGATGGGACGCCCGACGCTTAACGAGAACGAATCGTTTTGCGATATCTTCCCGTACTGATCGCGTCCCGTACTGAGCGAAAGTGAATAGGTGAACGACGACGGGAGGAAGAGCTTCACCACCGGGAATTCCACGAACTGGAACGTAAGCGAATACGATTCGTTCAGATTGACCGTGGCATAATATTCGTCATTGACGTACGGCATGAAATAGGAGAGCGATCTCCCGTTGTAATACGCAAGCATCTCGGCGATCATCTTCGACGCATTGTGCCGCTGTTCGGCATTGCGTGCGTTGTTGCCGAAGAAGAGCCGTATGATCGGCGCAAAAGGATAGTCGATATAGTACCACGGCGGCATGATAAGCGCCGGGAGCGCGGCGGCGGCATAGCGGAGTATGCCGAATTCGTACTGCGAACTATTGAACGAGAACGCCGTCTGCGGCACAGCGTTCTCGGCAAGGGAGATGGAGCGGTTCACGCTCACCGGCACCGCCTGCAGCGGGCATTCCTTCCAGAGGTCCTTGAACCCGAAGGAGAACGCCAGCGCACCGGAAAGCGATACCGAGGTATTCTTGTAATCATTGGAGCCGTTGTATCCGTAGGTTGCCATGTTCGCGATGAAATTCGCCTGATTGGTGTAGAAATTCGTCATGCGGGAGAACGCCTTGGCGCTGTTGTACGCATACCCGCTCTCGGAATAGGACTCGTTGAAACTTATCGAGAAGGTGCCGAAGAACGGTATGGACGGCACCGATATCGACTGCGCCGAGCCGTATGTCTCCGTCGTGCGCGCGGTGCGCCGGCGGGTGATGATATTGGTGTTCGTGACCGACCCGGAGACGACTATGTTCGTTTCGTTCACCGGTACATCGATCTCGTTCTTTGACCAGAGCAGTATGAGCTCCTGAAGATAATTGCCGTCGAAAATGGTCGATATCTGGCTCTGTATCGTCTGACTGTAGTCGATATAATGCCCGACGGTATGCGAAAGCGAGAGCGCGGTCGTAAGCCAGGGGAACGCGAACGTGAGCGAACCGCTCTGGCTCCGGCTGAACTGATACCGTGCGCTCGCGACATCGTTGTAGTCCGCAATGGTCGAGCTCTGCTTGGCGCTGTTAAAGATATTCTCGTCATCGAAGAAGAAGCCGACGACGCGGGAATAACCGCGGTCCTTGTCGAACGACACCGCCGATTCCGGGACACTGTTCGTCTCCTGAGACATGGTCTTCTGTATCGTCGCCGAAATGGTATAGTTCTCGGATATCGTCGCACCGGTAATGCCGAACGCATCGGGCATGGTTATCGTCTCGCCGAAGCCGTAGGTGCGTCCGCGCGTTTCCGTCTTCGTCAGCTTCAGTTCACCCGAGCCGCCGGTGGCGACATTGGTCTCGTAGCGCGAGGCAGCGAACGATTTGTTTATCGTTTCGGAATAGTTGTGCGTGAGCGTGGGAATATACCATACGCCGGGGTTCATCGTGAGCGCTATGTTCGCCGAGGTATTGCGCGCATAGTTCTGGCTGTCCTTCGGTATCACGCGCTCGTCGGTATCGCTCAGATTATCGGACTGCGCGAGCGATACGTCCGCAGCGAGCACCTTGAGCACGGTCGAGCGGAACGAGAACGAATCCGCCGACGAGTCCGCCCGTGTCAGCGCCTGCCCGATGCTCCCGAAACCGCGCCGCATGTCGTTATGCGCATAATTCGCATTGACCGCCGACAGTACCGGGACATCGCCGATGAGGAGCTCCTTCGCGTAGCCGACATTCGCGTTCGCACGCCACGCCCAGCCTTCGACCTGCACATCATCGTTCATATGCGCCTCGTTCACCCAGAGCGTACCGGTCACGAACGGCCCCGGTGCGCACGAGCTCGAATCGACGCCGAAGGCGAACATGCTGATGCGCGTGAGCGTCGTCGACCCGATGCGGTACGTGCTCGCAGCGGGCGCGGCGACATCATTGATGTACACCGGGAACACATTGGTCCCCGTCCCGCTCTCGCGCAATTTAATCGTTATCTTGTTCCAGCCCGTCTGGAGATCGACAGTGCCGACATTATTGGTGCGTGTAAGGAGCGATATCGGTATGCGTGCGACATAGGTGCGGTTCGTCTGTTCACCGAACTTGAAGATGAGCGCCTCATTGTTCGTGCTCCAGCTCTCCCGATAGACGAAGAAGCTGAATTCCTTGTATATCGAAAGATCATAGAACCGGTCCGCGGGATTGAATATCCGTATCTCGCCGGCAATGCCCTGCGCTGCGGCGCCGTTCGTGTTCGTGATATTATTGAGATTGTACTGGAGCTTGAGCGCGTTCTCCGACAACCGTTCACGTTCGCTCGCCGTGAGCGTCCCGTGGAGCTCCGTATACGTTTTGTACCATTCCTTGTCATCGACGATGCGCCTTCCTGAGCCGTACCGGTATTCAGGGTCTATCTGCGAATTGAGCACGACGGTCTTGAACATATCAGAGAGAACGGGTTTCACATTATCGACGTATATATCGGACCAGCGCGATGCGGTAAAACGCACGCGATCGACGATAAGACGCCCCTTCGAAGGCGTGGTCCCGCCGGGATAGATGATGGAGAATCGCAGGCCCGTCGTCTTTTCCAGTATGCGTTTCGTGTTCGCGGAGAGATCGGGGCGTATGCGCATCTTGAGCCTGAGATACGGCGTCTGCTTCATCCCATCGGCCAATGACCCGTACACCGGGAGCCTTGTTATCTCATAGAACGTGTTCGCGTAGGTGTACAGCGCCGGGTTATTATTGTACTTCGTAAGCGACGGGAATTCGATGAGCGTATTGGTCACCGAGGGATATACGTTCGTCGACACCGTATCGGGCGAAGGATACGCGACGACGTCATCGAGGCGCGAGAACTGATCGTCGCCGTTCAGGTCCTCCCTGTCGAGGCGTCCGTTGCCGTTGTTCACATCATTGGACGATGACCCCGGCACGCCGACGCCGTTCCCGTGGCGTGTGTTCCTGCTCACGCCGAACGTGCTGTTGAAGTAGGCGAATTCCATGCCGTACGCATCCGCGCTCTGTTCGGCCGCGCGAATGCCGTTATTATCGAAATCCTCCGAGGGACTCCCCATTTCTACCAGGAGAAGCACTTTCTCAGGATCAAGATCGGTCTCCGACTGCTTCACGAGCTTAGCGACTATCTCAAGCTCGACATACCGGGACGCATCGATGCCGCGCACATTGGTATAGCCGGGGAGCGTCGTACTGTAGCCCTGCACCACGGAAACATAATTCGCCTTCTGCACCGCCGGTTCGAACCGATAATCGAATATGAGCACGTTCTGGTCGGCAGTGAAATTCGGGTCGTACGCGCCTTCGTTCCCCACGGAGAACGGCCCTACCTTCGCCGCGAACGACTTGAACTGACCGCGCGCATCCACTTCGCCGAACCCGAGCACGCCCGACTGCATCGCGGAGAGGTTCGCATAGGTCATATCGCGCCAGGTCTTCCCGCCGAGGACATCGTATTTCCTCAGATCGATGAAATTGAGCACACCGAGCGAATTCGTTTCAAGCCGCGGATTGGCGGTGAAGTATATCGACGGGTTCTCGGTGTCGGAAAGCTCGGTATACTCCTCGGCATCGTCCAT
>JBBTBY010000115.1 GCA_038043445.1 Spirochaetota bacterium | reverse complement strand
CATCGAGACCAATGCGGTGCTCGTGATGAAAGCGGCCAACGAGCTCTACAAGATCCGGGAATGAACCCCCGGGCGACGGGACGTACGGGAGAGGCGATAGCCCGCGCCTGGCTCGAGGAACGCGGCTACGAATGTATCGGCGAGAACGTGCGGACGGCGGGCGGCGAGATCGACCTTGTGATGAGGCGTAACGAGCGCATCGTGTTCGTGGAAGTGAAGTTCAGGCGCTCGGCACGGTTCGGTTCGGCCATCGAGGCCGTCGACGAACGAAAGCTCGCGCGCGTCGAGGGTGCGGCCATGGCGTATCTGTCCGAGCACGGGCTGCCGGCGAACACGGATTGTACGGTGGCAGCGTTCGCTATCGATGAGCGGGGCGGTGAACGGACATGCACGTTCATCGAGAACGCACGCGCATGAGTACACGGGGCATTGGTTCTGGAACGGACGGGAGCTACGCCGCACAGCGGCAAGGAAGTAGAAGGCGCACGACATGAAGACAGCGGTGCAGATCAATCCTAAGAAGATCAAGCGCCTTAAGCGCATGATCAAGAGCCAGCGTTACATCAACAACGCGCTTGACAAGCTCGCCGTCGAACTCACCCGTATGTTCATCGACTGATGCATTCGGGGGATACGACGCGGCGTTCGATGAAGATGTGACGGTTCATGGACCACTTCATATTTTTTGTCTATGTAACGGCTTTGGTGCTCGGCTGCGGGGCGCTTACGCTCGTACTCCTTTCCTGGTATCGATATCGAACCCTCGTCTGGGGGCTCTATACTGCCGTTATCGCCGCCGTTTCCATACTTGTCATACTCGATATGCTCGCCGCCTACCGCATTGCCGCGCATATACCGCTTACCGCGCTTTCCGTCGTACGGCCGTTCATCGGTATCCCTGCACAGAGCGCCATCGTCATGCTGCTCGTTCTCCTGGCGCATACCGTCGTCTCCCTGTCCATAGCCCGCCCGCTCGCTGTCGTATACGGCATGTTCTTCGTCCTCTATGCAGCCGGGGCTGTCGCAAATGTCATGACGGCGCATCCATCGCTTTCCATTGCAATGGATGTGTCCTTCGCTGCGGTCATCGCGTATGCGTCCGTTCTCATCGCCGTACGCTTCTCGGCGATACGCTCGGTACTCCTGCGGTCACTGGTGCTGTCCATCGGTGTCCCGACGCTCTGTACCGTGGCCGGCGCTGCGGTGCTCTCGTTCTTACCGTACCGCACCGTACATTATGCGCTCTTTACCGGGTATTACAGCGTGCTTGCCGTGCTCACCATCGTGCACGCCCTGCGCTACCTCTCGCGCGGCGAGGAGATACGCGAGAATGCCGCGGCATTCCGCGGGAAGGGGAACACCGCGCTTACACGCCTCTTCGCACGCGTGAAGCTTACCGCGCGGGAAGAGGAGATGCTCTCGTATGTCGCGAGCGGTTATTCGAACGGCTCGATAGCCGAGCGCGTGGCCATATCACATCAGACAGTGAAGAACCACGTGTATCGCGCGTATCAGAAATTCGGCATACGCACACGCAATGAATTCATCGAGATGATCATCTCAGGGACGGATTCCGACGCTCGTTGAGAGGGATACGCCCTTCCCATTTCACCCGTTTTTGTTATAGTATGACCGCAGCGAAGCGTGAGGTATCACCGCAGCGAAGCGTGAGAGATCACCGCCGGCTTTGTACGGCGCATGAGGAAGCATGGATAAACGTCGCCTCGAACAGTATTCATCGGCATATACGCTCTCCGATATGGAGCTTTTTATTTTTCCGGAGCTCCTCTACGCGGGGCTTCTTGCGAACATCATGTCGCCGCGCATCTGGGCGTGGCGCGAGGATGCGTGGTTCGCCGGCATCGAGCGTATGAACGAGACGCAGCGGCTCCATCGTGTCAAGCAGTACATCATGGACAATTATCAGTTCAATCTCGATCTCGAGACCTGGGGACTGACCGACAAGGCTGCCGAGATAGCCCGCTTTTCGGATTTCATCGATGTCGATATGCTCAAGCGTTCGAACGCGCTCTTCGGCTACGAGGGCGATACATATTATTTCGACATCGGCATACGCAAACATTTCGGGCTTGATACGTACACGGACGATATCATCCCGTATTGGAAAACGGAGACCGTCGAGGCGATGGACGCTTTTCTCCTGAAGGAAGGCTATGCGCAAAAGGCGGGTGAATGCGTTTCGCTTGCGCTCCTCTACGCCGCCGCCGCCTTCATCGTCGCGCGGGTGCCGCTTGAGAAGATATTCCTTCTCGGCACGCCGCTCCACTCGCAGAATTTCATCATGGCGGGCCACGGCATACTGACGAACAATCGCCGCATCGTCACGAAGGCCATGTGGTTCAACGGTACGGAGATATCCGCCAAGGCGCGTCGGGCCCTTGAGAACGAGAAGGTGACCATCGTCGCGCATGCGAGCGGCATACTGCACTATTTTTATCCGGAAGCGAGCATTGACAAGCCGGCATATGATGGGTTCAAACAGGCGCTGTCGTCCTATCTCACGAGCGATCTTTCCTACGGTATTGTCGCGAGTTTTCTCCGCGGATATCCGGAATTCAGGAAGTTCGGTCAATTCCGGCGCAAGGGCGAGAGCCGCTCCTGTTATGTGACGGCGGAGAAAGCGTTCGCGTACGAAGCGGATACGAAGCTTTCGCTTTCCGAGGCGGCCGGGCGGCAGAAGATACTGACCGATATCGAATGCGATGAGACCTATCGCGAGCCGCTCCCCGCGCATGTGATCATCGACGACATCGAAGCGGCGTTCGTGAAAGAGAAGATACGGCTTACCGAGGGAGGCAGCGCGGAGAAGATACGCTCGCTTGTCGGGGCCTCACTTGCGCCTGCCGATGCGGATGCGTTCGTTACGGCGTTCATCGCCTTCGCGCACTGCATACCGCGCCTTGCCGATGAGGGCAAAACGTTCGTGCAGGGGTTCCCCATCGCGCTTACGCCGGATATGGAACGCGACGCTGTCATCGACTATCTCGCGGCACATCGGGCGGGATCGACGACGATAGACCTTTCCTTCCACGCATATCGGGATCTCACCCGTATCGACGATGTCGCCCCGTTCATGCATGCCGCGCTTGGGCGGAGCCCGGTGCTCCTCGACAGGACAAAAGGAATGGACGCGCAGGCGGTGTTCGACTATCTGGGTACGTTCCGTACGGAATCATTGTACGGCGAGAAACGCATTGCACAGCCCGATGAGTGCGTCAATTACCGCGCAGCCGACGGTACGGAAAAAGCGGTGTGCATGGCGGTGTGGTTCAAGAAGAAGGACCCGTCGTCCGCGGTGGAGATACGATGCGACACAAGCGCGACGGTAAAGGCCGGCGGTGAGACGTTCGTGTTCACCGGTGCGAAACCGGTGCCGTTCTCGTTCACGCTGTAATCTTGACCGCTTCCGTCCTTCCGCTTTGGAACGAACGTTCCGCCGCGTCGAGCATGGCCATTATCTCAAGCCCGTCCTCCATCGATACCGGCGCGGGCTTTCCCGCGAAGAAAGCGCCGATGACAGCGACGAGATCGCGGTACATGTAGGTGGAATCGATAGTATACGATGCGGCTTTTTCCTTCGTGCGGAGCGTTCCGCCGTACGCCCATAGTCCTTCCGTAAGCTCGACGATGCCGCGGCGCGGGCCGTCGTATTCCACCGCAGCGACAACACCGAGCGCATCCTTCGATACCGTGACCGTTTTTGCACCGCGCCCGAGGGCATGGTTGAGCCGTTCGAACGTATGCACGCCGTACCAGACGATGGAGCTTCCCGCTGGCGCTTTGCCGAGCGGTCCGTATACATACGCGAGAAGCGGGCTTCCCACGGTGTTCTTCGCCTGATCGACCTCTTTTGAGAAGCGCAGCGACGATGCGGTGAAGCAGCGAACGTCCTTCTTTTTCGCAAGATCATACATCGCTTTCCCGTTCTCTATGGTGTCGGCGAGCGGCTTGTCGATGAACACCGGTTTGCCGAGCGGTGCGCACCGTTCGAAGTATTCGCGATGATATGAGGCGTCGTTTATCTCGAGGAGTACGGCATCGCAGTCCTTGACCGCTTCATCGAACGATGTCGTAACCGGAATGCCCCATGACTCGAGCTGTTTCTGCCGTCCGTCAAGACCGTCCTTGTTCTGGAACGGCGTATCGAACCGGAGACAGGAGGTGATACGCATGCCGCCTACGCGCTGGTCCGGCGGGCAATCGTTCGCGGCAATTCGTTTGGCGAATTCCACCGTATGGCTGGTAGCGAGACCTATGACGGCGACGCGTATATCTGACGACATCATCTACCTCCGGACCATTATCGGTCCGGTAGAAAGTACGCTGTATTACGGAAAAGGAAATGGACGTTATCAGGAACGATATGGACAAACTCGAAAAACGATATGGTGTCCTATTACAGACCGAGCCGCTGCTTTGCGATGGGGTGATAGCCGAATGCGTCAGGGATATCCTTTGCACCTTCATTGACCTTCATCATGAGCGAGCGCTCAAAGCTCACGTCAATCTCGCGAGACACGGGGCGCATCATCACATAACGGTATTTCTGCGCATATTCCCGGCGTGAGTTCTCGTTGGTGGCAAGGAACATCTTTGCACGGAGCGAGGATATGTTCTTTTCATCGGTTATCATGCTCCGCCGCCAGTTCTTCGTCACCTGCAGATAATCGCGATAGCCGCGGTCGATGTAGAACGGCTCGAAATCGGCGCGCAGTTTCTCGAACGGTATGGCGAGCGCATAATAGAGCGAATACATCTGCTGCCATTTTATGAGCGATTCCCCGCCGATATTAAGGCTTAACCCCGCCGTTACGCCGTCCTTATGCGGATTGAAATATTCAAGTATGCCGGTGCCCGTCTCGCCTTTCACGTACGGCAGCCACCCGATGATGGTATTGAGCTTGATGTTGTTCTCTTTCGCCGCAAGGAAGAGGAGAAAGTCGATCGCCGCTTTGCGCCGCTCGGGGGCGTTGTCCGGCGTGGGGCAGCCGAAGGCGAACGCCGTTATCGGCTCCTCGAAACCGGGGCCTTCGATGAACTTCCCGTATTCCGGATCGTCCTTCGTCGGTATGGGAAAGTCCATGACGCCGATCTCAAATCCATTGTCCTTGGCCTGTTCCTCGAGCATGCGCGCGTCCCACGTGCCGGTGGGTATGAAAAGCGAGCGCTGCTGCACGAAGTTGAGTACGGCATCGTCGCGGTTGAGCCCGGCGAAACCGGGCATGCAATTGCTCGCGTACGCTGCGACCATCTTGAACTTCGCACGATACGCGGGGAAATCGAGATCTATCCTTTTGCCCTTGAACCCGATGAAGGTCTCGACGGTGCTCGTGAAGCAGTCGTGATTGTAATCGAGGACATAACGGCCTTTCGTCGTTACCGGCCCGAAGAGAAGCCATTCCGCCATACCCATATGGAACGAGGAGTTGGCTATCGGCGCGTAGGTGGGGAGTGCCTTCTCGAATGCACTCCGATCTTCGCGCGCTTTGGCGAGTTCGCGGACGATCGTTTCACGGGCGGATTGCGACGGCTTCGCATCGAGTTCGGAGAGGCGTTTCTCCAGCAGCGTACAGCGATCGATGAGCTGCTTCAGCTGCACCTGCGCGGTGCGGTTGGCGTATTTGTTCTTTTTTATCTCTTCGCAGGCGGCGAGGAATTCCCGCCAATCGGCCGGTGGTTTCGTTCTGCCGGTAAGCGACTTGAGGAGCGATTTGTTGTAGAACATGCGTACGAGCACCTGTGTAAGCGCTATGCTCATATATTCCTGCACCTCGGGGATATAACACGGGGTAAGGCCGTCCTTCACCGTTTCGCGCAGGGGTACGTTCGCGAATTCATTGTTCCTGTTGTACGGGTTCGGGCTTGATGCGTATTCCGTCATCGGCGTGAAATAACGCATATAGTACGAGACAAGAAGCGGATACGCTACCTTGCCTATCTCGATGAGGTCCGGGGGCGTACCGCCTATCATCTGCGTCGTGAACCATTGGGGATAGGTCGTTTCCGGGACCGCGTTCTGTACGACACGCACATTCGGATGGAGCTTGCGGTATTCACCGCCGAAGTACTTTATCGCGTCACGGACGCCGGGCTCAAGCTGCCAATGCGCTATGGTCACCGTTATCGTACGGGCGCTTCGTGCGCCGCGCGGTATGCGTATCCGCACCCCGGGGGTAAGCATCTGATTCTCGGAAATATCAGGATAGTTCTCGTCGCAGATCTGCTGCACGGTTATCCCATATTCCTTCGCGATGGAGATGAGCGTGTCGCCGGCATTGACGGTGTGGGACGCATCATCATCGCTGCTGTTCGCCGTGAACACGACGATGGATGCGGCGGCGAAGGCGATGACGATGGCGATTATGCCGAAATATTTCCTGAAGAAGGCGAGGGCTTTTGTGAACATCGCGGTACTCCTGTCTATCGGCTCACCGTCGTTCTTGCGGCGAGACGTTGTATCGTAATACTGACGTCCATTTATTGCAACCCGTGCGCGAGCAGCGCAACGAGGCGTTCCCTGTCGCGCGGAAGCCTGCCCTCAAGCGGGAGATAGTTCGATGCGTGGTTCGCGCGGAATATCGTCGTGCATTCGACTCGGGCGATGAACTCGGACAATTCCCGGCGGTAGTGGTCGGTCGTATATTCGGCGAAGTCTGCTTCGGAAAGGAGGTCCGTGCCGCGATGCATGAGCACGAGCATATTGGTATATGTCGGCACTATCGCATTGACGATCCGTGCACTCTCCACGGCATGCTCATGCGAGCGCGATACGCCGCCGAGGCCGACGATGACGGTAACGGAGAGCCGCAACCCCGCCGCGAGGGCCCGTTTCGACTGCAGTACAATATCTTCAGGAGATGATCGCTTCTGCATCCGCGTAAGCGTAGCCGCCTCACCGGATTCGATGCCGAGATAGAGCGTATGCATGCCGGCAGCTTTCAGCGCACGGAGATCATCATCGCTCTTGGTCTTTATCGAAACGGCGGAGGAGTATGAGGAGAATCGTCTGGCCGATGGGAAACGCAAACGGACAGCGTTCATCGACGAGAGTATATGGTTTACCGGCACCATGAGCGAATCGCCGTCGGCAAGGAAAACGCGTGCGATATCGGGCGGATATGCGCGCACAAGGTCATCGCAATGGCGTGCGAATGCATGTTCATCACGCACACGGTACTGCTTGCCGGCATACATGGCGCAGAACCGGCACGTGTTCGTGGGACAGCCGATGGTCAGCTGTGCGATGAGCGATGCCGCTTCAGCGGGCGGGCGAAAGAGCGTTCCTTCATAGATGTCGTGCATGCGTGCAGTATATCAAAGATCCGGGAAAACGCATATTGCCATGGAGCATCCATTATGATACAGTATACGCATGAAGATCCGATATTCCATTGCAATCTCCGCTTGTGTTGTTCTCATCTCGTGTGCGCCGAAAGTCTCGGTGGCGGTCAGCGGGGCTGATACGCTCACCAACAAAGCGGTCGTGGAAGGATGGAAGATATACTGGTCGGAAGGCGCCGCGATCGCCGTCAACAGCATGAAAGAATCCGTAACGATATTCCGCGACTACAACGACGAGAAGGACAAAAAGAAGAACGACGGATACTGGTCATCGCGTAACTACACGATGCTTTCCATCGCCGGTACCATCGTCTGCTACCGCTGTGACTGGTACGGCGAAGGCGGTGCGCATCCGTCATCGGGGAGCACGTTCGCCGCTGTCGATCTTGCCGAGGGCAGCAATGAGATGCTCCTCACCGATGTTTTTACCGCTGAGGAAATATACGGCGTGCTCATCGAGGACCCCGTCATTCAGAAAACGCTCTCCGGCGAAACGCCGAAGAACCTCAACGGGGTATTCTCCATGGCCGACGGCGGCTGCGAGATGGACATCAGCGCGCGCATGCTCGGATCGTTCGCGTTCCACCATGTGAAGGACGGGAGCGTGGCGATACGCATCGGCATCCCGCACGGCTGTGAGACGATGCGCGGCAATTTCACGCAGATAGGGTTCTATCTGCCGATACCGATACGCTATAAGAATGCATTCGCTGCTGCGGTGAAGAACAGGACGCTCATGCAGAACCTTGCGCCAAAAATGAGGCCATAGCATCTGAAAAGTGTCTTAAGAATTTAGACACGAATTAGATCGCCCTCCGCCCCCCTCCCCTCTGCAATCGTATTGTTATATGAGGCGATATATTCTGCTTTACCGCACGAGGCAATGATTGAGAGAACAAGGGGTTGCAACCCCTTGTTCTTCGGCAAACCATGCTTTCGTCTGTTGTTGGCCGCATCATTCACGAATAACAACTATCGGTATGTTCCCACTTCTTTGAACACCGACACGATGTGCGTAAAATCATTGAAGCTGACCGCGGACGGCACCGAGTGATCCGATGCGAAGATGTAGCCGCCGTTCTTCATGAGCGCCGGTACGCGTTCGCGGATAAGTTTTTCTACGGTCGCCGTTTCATGCCACACTTCGGCATTGATGCCTCCGTGCAGCACAAGCGCATCACCGGCAGTGCGTTTTATCTCAAAGGGATCCATCCCTGCCTTTACCTCGATAGGATTGAGCGCATCGAGACCCATACCGGTCAGTTCCGGAATGAACGGGCGTATATCACCGCAGGAATGCAGCCGCGTTTTCACGCCTTTCGCATGGGCCCAGTCGATAGCTCGTTTGTGCACGGGTTTCAGTAATTCGCGGTACATATCGAGCGAGAAGAACTGATGATGCTTGTAGCCCATATCATCCGGCCAGGTAAATTCGTCGAAGCGATATCCCGCATCCCAGATCATATCGAGGAGGGCGATGTTCAGCGTAAGCTCATGATTCCACATGTCGACGACCCACTCGGGATCGGTAACGAGCGCCATGAGCAATCGCTCCGTGCCGATGAAATGCGAGTGCGTTATATCAAAACCGAACCATCCGCTCGCGGATATCCACGCACCGCTTTTTCGCCACGCGCCATAGTTTGCTTCCAAATGTTTCCAGTTGATGCGGTCGCGTGACGGCGTCATCCGTGCTTTTGCCGCGCGCCAGTCGTCGGGGGTTTTCACCTGAAAGTCGAGATATTCCGGGGTGGTGTTCTCGAATTTGAACTGCCGCATCGTCGCACCCCACGCGGTAGTCACCGTTCTATACTCATCGTTCTCATCAAGAGTGCGTGTTTCGAATCGCGGGCTGGTGTCAGGGCCGATGCCGGCGACAAGGTCAAGATCGAAATGCTCGATGACGCTCGTATGTTCAGGGAGTCCTTCCCGGTGCCAGCGGCGTATCGTGGAATCCCATATCGATTCCTTCCAGGGAACGCGATCGGCTTCCCGATGCGCGTACATCCGTTCAAAACGCTCATGTGTCGTCATCGTCGTTGTTGTCATATCCAACTCCCTATTCATCAGTGATGTATCGATATAGTCGCATCACAATGACCGATGAACAATGGACAAAAACGACGATCATTTGTACAATATCGACATGAGCCGATTTGCCATGCCGGTGCGCGTGAAACGGGCGGAAAGAACATACTGTTCTCCGTCATGGCATTGGATAAATCCGGTGCCGCTGTTCGACGGCTATCTTTTCTGGCTCATCCTCGACGGGAAGGGGAAGCTTCGCACCGAAACGGCGGAGTATGAGCTTTCCCGCGGGGCCTGCTTTCTCATGCACATGTGGGAGCATATCGAGGGGACGCATGATCCGAAGCATACACTCGTCGTTCCCTGGATACATTTTGAATGTACCGGCGGCTCGCCGCGGCTCATCGATCATCCATTGGAGCATCGCCGCGTCGGGAATGTCACGTTCATCTCCGAGTTAGCCGAGCGAGCGATACGGCATCTGCGCGATGGGAACAAGGCCGATGCCGATCACTGGATGCGGTCGATACTCCTTGAGATAGCCCGGCAGGACAAGCGCCCGGTCGGCGGCAATGACCCATGGATAAAGAACATCGATGAACTGTGTCTGCGTATGCAGGAGTCACCCTCACAAGCGATGAACATTGCCGGTCTCGCACGCGAGTACCGATGCACGCCGGACCATCTCATCCGCGTCTTTAAGCGCATAACCGGTACGACGCCGGTTGATTATCTCGTGCGGGTGCGCACTGAGCGCGCAAAGGATATGCTTCTCTACTCGAGCCAGTCGATCGAAGAGATCGCCCTTGCGCTCGGATATGCCGATATCTACTACTTCAGCCGACAGTTCAAGGAACGGACAGGCGTTCCGCCGTCCGTCTATCGGAGATCCGGGGGCGCTACTCGCTGAAAAGCCGCTTCAGATTCGCCATGCCTATCTTCGATCCCTGGCGGCATTCTTCCATCCCTTCGAATTCCACCGAGATGAATCCATCATAGCCTGATGCCTTGATGAGCTTCACGATAGAGCGTATATCGACATCGCCGTGTCCGACGATGGCCCCGCGGAGGAAATTCCCCGAGAGCGATTTGAACCAGCCCTCGCCGGGATCGGCATGGAACGGACGCACGTAGAAATCCTTGAAATGGATATGCGACGCAAGCGGCAGATTGTTCTTGAGCGCGGCGGCGGGGTCTTCATCGGCGCAGAGGAAATTCCCAACGTCGACCGTGGTTCGGAAATTATCCCGCCCGACAGCATTGATAAGCATCTGCACACGATCGCTTTTCTGCATGAAGAACCCGTGATTCTCAACGCTCGTTGTTATCCCGTACTGCTTCGCATGATCGGCGACTTCGCGCACCGCATCGGCGACAGCCGGCAGGTCCTTCATGAAGTTGGCGATGCTGCAGTCGGGGATGGGGCGCGATGCCGCATCGTGACGCATGCGCTTCACGCCGAGCGATCCGCCGATGTCGACCTCTTTTTTTACACGCGCGATCTCCGCTTTGAGCTTCGCCGCATCCGGCTGGATGAAATTCGCGCCGATGGTGTAGCTTGAGAGCGGCAGCCCGATATCCTTCGCTTTCTTAACGATATCCTTCGCCTTATCAGGGGTTTCCTGGAGCGTGAGCGCGATCTCCGCATGCTCACCGCCGTTCTCCTTTATCCAGTCAAGAGACGAAAGGATATCAAGATCCCCCGCTTTTATTGCACGGGATACACTGTAAGTACTTAATCCGATCTTCATAATACTATCTCCTTTCCTTGTGCTGCTGACTTATAGAACGCATCGATTATTCTCTGCGATACGACGACATTGTCAATATGTGCGCGGTTGGGTTTCCCGTCCACCGCGCTGTCGATGAAGGCCTTCATCTCTGCGTGAAAATCATTCTCTTCTTTTATGTGCGGTGTCTTCTCGAAGAGATGCCCGTTCTCCGTGCCGTACATCGTGAAGCCCTTGCGGTATTCGAGCCTGAGGCCGGCTTTCGTACCGAGGAAATCGATGTGCATTGCCGGTTTATCGATATTGTGCGCCCATGCGCCCTCGAATGCTATCGACGGCCCTTTCGTACGCACAACGCCGGAGACGAATTCTTCCACATCGTATACGCCGTCAAACTTCGGCGGACCCGCCCACATGTTCACGAATGCATAACCCTTCATATCGCGTGCGAGTTCCGAATGTGCTACGCCGGATACGCTTGTCGGCTCAGGAAGGCCTAATGCATAGAGCGTGAGATCGAGGAAATGAATTCCCCAGTCCGCCATGACGCCGCCGCCTGCATGCTTCTTCGTGGTGAACCAGCCGCCAAGACCGGGTATGCCGCGAAAGCTCTTGAACGAGAACGATACGTGATACACCGTGCCGAGTTCACCGGACGCTATCGTATCCTTCACGAGATTGACATAGCTGTTGTACCGATTGACAACGCCGATGATAAGCTCTTTCTTCTGTTTCTTCGATTCCGCCTGCATGGCGAGCACATCTTCAATGGCCATCGCTATGGGCTTTTCGCACATGACGTGTTTGCCCGCCTTAAGCGCGGCTATCGTCACCGGCGCATGCTGATCGTTGGGGAGACACACATTGACCGCCGTCACCGACGGATCATTGAACGCTTCGGCTGCGTCGGTCGCCGCCTTTGTCGCGCCGTATTTCTCGACGAATGACTTCGCGCGTTCGGGAATAAGATCGACCGCATACGCGATCTCCACCCGCGGGTCCTGCTTGTACGCGTCCGCATGCGTATTGCCGATGGCGCCGCATCCGATGATGGCTACCTTTGTTTTTACCACTGCTCTGCTCCTTGTCTTCTTTCTATTATCTTTAAAGTGATAATTCCTGCAATGCCGCGAGCGAATCGTGAAGCCCCTGCAGGCTGTTCGCAACGGTGACGAAAGGCTCTTTGTTGTTGCGAACACAGTCGGTAAAATGCACCATTTGATCGTGGAACATATCGTTCTTTTTATAGGTGATCATCTCGTTCTTTCCGCCGGCTGTGCGAAGAACAAATATCGCTTCTTTCTCCGCATCGAACTTCCCCTCGAATTCCTTCGCATCAAAACTCCCGGAAAAGAGCAGCACGCCCTTCGGGCCCATGATGTCCATGCCCCCGAATGACGATACCTTCTCCGCAAGCCCCCATGACCAGAAATTCGCCATCACGTCACCGCGTTCGTATTCGAGCCAGACCGAGCCGGTATCGAGCGATGTACTCTGCTTGAATTTCGTCAGTCCCGAAACGGCCTTCACCGACTTCCCGAACATAAGGCTCGCAAAATCGAAGTTGTGTATCATGCCGTCGATGATGGGCCCCCCGCCCCTTTCCTTATCGAGGAACCACGGCGATGCCGGTCCTGCGCCCACCGCTGTATGCCGCCAGACCACCGGTGAACCGAGCACGCCGCTATCCACTATCTCTTTTGCTTTTCCCCAGAAATTATCGAAGCGCCGCACGAAACCGACCTGGAATAGAAGTTTCTCTTTCGCGACAAGATCGCGGATCTTTTCGGCGTCGGAAAAATTCCTCGTGAGTGGCTTTTCGCAGAATATCGCTATCTTCTTTCCCGCGGCGGCTTTCACCGCATCGAAATGGAGGAATGTCGGCAAGCATATGAGCACCGCATCGAGCGTCTCCTTTGCGAGCATATCGTTATAATCTTTATAGCCTGCTGCACCGTATTCTTTCTTGTACGCATCGAGAAGAGTGTCGCTTACATCGCTTGCTGCGGTTATAGCAGCACCGGGGATCTTTCGGAGATAGTTCGAGTGATGCTTTCCGATTCCGCCGCATCCGATCATGCCGATCTTTACTGTATCCATGGTCTTCATTTCCTTCAGACTATCTTGATCATTGATCTGTATCTCTTATGCGCCCCGGAGGAATTGCACCGCAGCACGTATATCGTCCACGGGGTTCGCGCCGACCTCACGTTCTATGGTGAGATATCCCTTGTAGCCGATATCGGCGAGCGCTTTGAGATACGCGTCCCATTTCACACCGCCTTTCCCGAGCGGCACTTCGTTGAAAAGTTTTCCGAAGTCGAAGCCCTCGATGCCGCCCTTTGCGAAGGCATCATACACCTCTTCAGTATCGCACGCGGCGAGTTTCACGCCGTCCTTTGCATGCGTATGAACGATATATTTCCTGAGCGTCGATACCGCTTTCACCGGATCATCGCCGGTGACCATGACAAGGTTCGCCGGGTCGAGATTTGCACCGATACCCTTAGAGCCGATATCGTCAAGGAAAGCAGCGAGCACGGCGGCGGTCTCCGGGCCTGTCTCGATCGCGAACGTAACGCCTTTCGACGCGGCATACTTCGCCAATTCGCTGCAGGCGTCGCGGAGCACCGCATAGCGTTCGGCTTTTTTGTCCGTCGGGATAACGCCGATATGCGTGGTGACAATGTTTGTGCCGAGATCGACGGCGAGATCGACGATACGCTTGGAGCGATCTATCTTCGCGGGATTATCCTTTGCAGCGGCGAATCCATGGCCGCCGAGATCGCCGCAGAGGGCGGATATTTCAAGATCGAGCGCACGAATGAACGTGACGAGATCCTTGCGTTGGGCGGCGCTTATCTCGGGCGAAACATCGCCTTTTACCGCATACATCTGCACGCCGTCGGCACCGAGTTCTTTGGCCAATCGGAGCGCCTCGCGTACGGGCTTCCGGAACGATTCGGTGATGATGCCTATTTTGAATTTCATCGGTGCTCCTCTCGTTCAATAGGGTAGCTATGAATACGGCGGGGGACAAGGTGAAAAGGCGCATGGGGCTATGCGAAAATTCGCATGCCCGTTCATTCCGTTATCGCTCCGTGGCGATCCACGTATCCGGTTTTGCGACCGCTTTCTTCCCCGCATCGATGAGCGCCATTATGGCAAGCGTCTCCTCTTTCGCAACGGGTATCTTCCTATCCTCGAAGAACCGCAGCATCGTTGCGATGAGATTTACAAAGAACACGGATTTCACATCGCCGAATACCGTGCCTTTGTCTGCGTCATACTGCGCCGCAAGACCGAAACCGCCGGGCACCATAGTCGCTGTCGCGCGTGCTTTCCCGTAATCGATGACAAGCGACGGGGCCTCCGGTACGCCGACGGACATGACGCGCTTTGCATCCGGCCCGAGAAGCGATACTATCATCTCAAGCTGGTGTATGATGTATATCTCGAATTTCCCGCCGCCGCGTGTGGCAACGAAGTTCAGATCGGCGCGCGGGACCTTCGTTTTGATCTCATCGACCTCTGTCGCATAGCGCAATGCTGAGCTTGAGAACATCGGCGTCCTTCCTGCTTCAGCCATGGCGAATATACGTTTTGCCGCAGCGAGGTCAGGAGCGAATGTTTTGTCGACATATACGGGTTTTCCCGACGCAAGCGGCAGTTTGCAGAGCGCTTCATGCTGCTCGGGATTGTTCGGCGAAAGGACGATAAGCGCGTCCGAGCGATCGATGATCTCTTCCATTGAAGAACACTTCGTGACGCCGAATTTTGCGCACCACGCATCGGTGGTCAGCCCCGGTGCCGGCGCATCCTGCATGGCATAGCCGTATTTCACCCCCCAGCCGGACACCGCGCTTTCGCGTATCCATTGCGGATAATTGTTCGCATGCCATTCGTCGAGAAAGTAGTCGATAAAGCCGATGGTTTTCATATCGCCTCCGATAGCAGATAGAGTAGCTATGAAAGCGAATACTGGCAAGGGGAAAAGGGACATCGCGCTGTGCGAAAAGGGGCACGATGATCAGCCAATCCCTGCCGTCGGTGAGCCGAAGGCGAACAAGGGGCTGGGCGAGCCCGCTGTGGGAGGGTGACCCGCTCTACGGGAAAGGGGTAAGCTCCCTATCTGCTATGATCCCTTCCCAGGTAGAAATTCTGCCACCCGCTGGTATTGCGGAATTTCGCGTCGCATATGACGATCGGTCCGTCATACGGCTCGCGCTCCTCATTATGCGGCTTAAGCCGGCGATAGGCGCGAAGCCATATGCATTTCTTGTCGTCGACCTCGCATTTCCCCTTGCGCGATCCGCCGCAGGGGCCGTTGCGCTGATTCTTCGAACATTTTTCCTCGGGGCAGAGATACGCTATCTCGGTGAGCGAGCAGTCGCCGCAGTCATGGCAGCCGTAGAGCGCTGCTTTTGAGATATGTTCCCCGAAGTGAAAGAATTTCTCGATCGGTGTTTTCTTATCGATGATCCGGTAAAAGAGGCGCATGAGATGATAGAACGGCGACCACTTCTTGAAAAGGAAGAAGTGAACGACTCGGCTGATGCGGTAGATGATGGGCTCGGTGATGATCACGCGGAAGAACCGTCGTATCGCCTTCTTCGAGCGCGTGTAGGAGTCGACATATTCCTGTTTCGGCATGAGGGCATCATCGGTTTTGAAGAGATAGAATTCACCGGGGAGAGGATATGACAGCTCTTTATAGAAACCTTTCCAGTCATTCGGCGAGAATTTTTCCGCCATTTCCTTGATCTTGCGTACCTCATCGAGCTTATGCGTACCGCCGATGTACACGCCGCGGAAACCGAGCCCCTTGGCCACCGCCCACTGCTTCGCCGCGAATTCGAGGAAGAACGCCTTCCCTTTGTCCGGCGATTCAGCCGCTTTGGATGCCGCTTGAAGGAGTGCCGGCGATACATTACATCCGGCAATGCGCTCGTCGTGGAACACCTTCGCCACTCCCTTGGTGAGAAGATAGATATTCGCTATCATCGGGGTGGTGATATTCCGCATGCGGTTGTAGGTGAGAAGTTCCGCCCATTTGCGGACGTCGTATCCCAGCTGGAGCAGGAAGAACGAAGCGCCCGCGCGTATCTTCTTCTCCATTTTGAAAAGCTGCGACATATATTCGCCCTCATGCTTTTTGAACGGGCTTACCGCTGCTGACACGAAGAAGTTCGTTTTCGACAGCCGCGAGGGGGGCGCATCCTTCTTCATCGACGGCACCTCAAGGCCGGCGTTCATATCCATGTACATTTTCGTGAGCGCCACCGCATCGATGTCGAACACGGGACGCGCAACACCGCGATACCCCGGTGCGGGATAATCGCCGGTGAGCGCAAGGATATTATTGAACCCGTCGCTCGCGAGCTGCCAGGCGCGCATCTCAAGCCCGTTGCGATTCCTGTCCTTGCATGCCATGTGAATGTTGACGTTATGGCCTTTCGCAAGGAGCGGCTTACCGAGCACTTCGGGAGAGAGCATGGGATTGCCGCCGGGGTTATCGGTTATACTGATGAAATCGAACAGCCCCGAATCCATAAGCTCATTCGCAGCGGCGTTCGTTTTCTCGCCTTCCACGGAAAGTAGGCCGCGGGTGCTCACGAGTTCGACCCCGTGAATGAACGAAGTGCCTGCGAATTTTTCTGATAGCTGCGGCATACGATCTCCTTGTGTCTTTCCCCTTTCCCCGTGGCGGCTTTGGCCATCCATGGCCGCCGTCAGCTGCGCCATCCTTGGCGCACGCCTTACAAAGGGGAAAGGGGTGCCCGAAGGGCGGGGATAGGGGTTGTTTCCCTAGCTGTTATAGAATTCCTGCACACGCGTAAGTATATCGAAGGCTTCAAGCTTCATCACGTCGTTGAGCGTCTTCATCGCCGGGTGATCGTCGGTGAGGATCTCATATTTTTTCTTCGTGCTGCCGACGCAGTAGTCAAGGCCGCCGGGCACCGCAAGCGTGAGGAAGGCGCTTTCGAGCGGCGTCTTTACGAGCGCGCCGGATTTCGTCTTGCTCGGGATCTGCACGGTGAAATTGGAAAGGCCCACCGACATGTGACAGCCCTTGAATTGCGCTTCCTTGCCGATGAGCGCAATGCCGCCGATCGTCATCTTCGTAAGCCCCTGATAATCGCTCCCGATGGGGGCGATGGTGGGGTCGAACACCATATCGTCGTTCGTGAGGCCGTGCTTTTTCGCATGCGCATACATCTGTTTGGCCGCTTCGAGTATGTCCGCGGCCACACAGTTCTGTACCGTCTCATTGTTCACATGACGCTCGCTCGACATGAGTATCGCCTTGAACGGCTGTATCTTCAGGAGATCGAACATCTCAAGACGTCCGAGACTTATCGAATTGAGGAGCGGTTTCTTTCCGCCCGCTTTCGCCGGATCGTACGTTTTGAGCGCACGCTCGGCTATCTCGAATGACGGCGTGTCGATGGAAAGGGGCACGGTCACGAGGGATTGTATCGACGTGATGAGCTCTTCCATGAGCTTGGGGTCGCGCGGTCCTATATTGACATCGATGAATGTCGCGCCGTCGGCCTGTTCCTTCGCGAGAGCGATTATCGCCTGCATATCGCCTTTCTCAAAAAGCTCATGCGTCGAGGGTACCGAGTCGTTTATCTTCTCGGCGATGATATTCAGTTTTCCGTTGAGAGCCATTATCCGATCTCCTTTTTTATCGCGCAGACGAACCTCTCGACTCCGCTCGAGGTCCGGCTGCTGCTAGAATAGTCCCTTCACTTTACCCGATTCTACGTCCACGTCAATACGTCGGAACGCCGCATCGGAGGCCGTACCCGGCATGAGCTTGATGTCGCCCGCGATAGGAACGACGAAGCCTGCGCCGCGGAACATCATCACATCGCGCACGGGGAGCGTGAATCCCTTGGGTCGCCCCTTGAGCGTGGGGTCATGCGAGAGCGACAGATGCGTTTTCACCATGCAGGTGCCGAGTGTTTTAACGACAGGGTCAGCATTGAGCTTCTCTATCTTCGCCTTTGCTTCCGGCGTGTACGATACACCGTCGGCGCCATACACTTCCTTCGCTATTTTTTCGATGCGCTGCTCCACCGGTTCGGCGAGATCGTAGAGGAATTTGAAATTCGGCTTTTCCTTGCAGGCATCCATAACGGCATCGGCAAGTTCAAGCGCGCCGTCGCCGCCCTTTTCCCAATGCTTCGAGAGCGCAACGCGCGCGCCAGCCGCTTCGGCAGCTTTGCGAATCGCCGCGACCTCGCCGTCATCGTCGGTATAGAAATGATTGATGCATACGACAGGGGGGACGCCGCTTTTCTTCACCGTTTCGATATGTGCGATGAGATTCGCGACGCCTTTATCGACGAGGGCGATGTTCTTTTCCGTGTACGCCTTGTCGAGCGGCTTCCCCGGCACCACCTTCGGACCGCCGCCGTGCATCTTGAGCGCGCGCACGGTGGCAACGATGACCGAGCAGTTCGGCGTAAGCCCGCTCATGCGGCATTTGAGGTTCCAGAATTTCTCAAAACCGATATCCGCGCCGAAACCGCTTTCGGTGACATGATAATCGGCGAGCTTAAGCCCGATGCGGTCGGCGAGTATCGACGACTGGCCGATGGCGATATTGGCGAACGGTCCTGCGTGCACGAGCACCGGCTGCCCTTCGATAGTCTGCATGAGATTGGGGAATATCGCCTTTGACATGATGGCCGTCATTGCGCCCGCCACTTCAAGATCGTCGGCAGAGACCGCTTCGCCCTTTTTGGAATAGGCGACGACCATGCGGCCGATGCGTTCGCGCATGTCCTTGAGATCGCGGGCGACGGCGAGTATCGCCATGAGTTCGGAGGACACGGTTATCTGAAAACCGCTTCGCATGAGAAAGCCGTCCATCCGTCCGCCCATGCCGATGATGATGTCGCGCATGGCCTGAGCGCAGAAGTCTATCGCCCATTTGATCTGGATGTTATCGGGATCGATGTCGAGCCGTTTCAAATTCTTTTTTGACAGGAATGCATCATCGTAATTGAATTCGTGCTGCATGCGGCTTGTGAGCGCCACCATGCAGAGATTATGCGCGTTCGTTATCGCATCGATGTCGCCGGTAAGGCCGAGGCTGAATTCGGTGAGCGGTATGCACTGCGAGAGACCGCCGCCCGCGGCAGAACCTTTGATATTGAATATCGGTCCGCCCGACGGCTGGCGTATAGCGCCGATGACCTTCTTGCCGCGCTTTCCCAATCCTTGCACAAGACCCATCGTCGTCGTCGATTTCCCCTCGCCGAGCGGCGTGGGTGTGATCGCGGTTATCTCGACGAATTTCCCGTCGGGCTTGTTCGCGAGGCGTTTCAGTATGCTGATGTAATCGAGCTTGCCGATGTGATGGCCGTAGGGCAGAAGCTCTTTCTTCTCAAGCGCAAGTTCGTCCGCCAGTTGTGTCACCGGTTTCATCGTTTCTGCGGCCGCGTCGGCTATCTGCCAGTCGGCCATTTTCGTGGGATCGAGTTTCGGCATTGAATGCTCCTTGATATCCTATTCGCAGGCGGGGTCACGTGACCCCGCCTGCGATATGACTAACCTTAGTTCAACGGATCAGATCCGTTTCTTGTACAGTTCCAATGTATTCTTCATGAGCATCGCTATCGTCATGGGGCCTATCCCCCCCGGCACCGGTGTGATGAACGATGCGTGCGCTGCGGCTTCCGCATACGCGACATCGCCCACAAGTTTATATCCTTTTTCGCTCGTATCGTCAACACGGTTCACGCCGACATCGATGACGACGGCACCCTCTTTCACCCAATCGCCTTTTATCATTTCGGGTTTGCCTATGGCCGCGCAGAGAATATCGGCGCTTTTGCACACTGCGGCGAGGTCCACCGTTCGCGAATGGCATATCGTTACCGTTGCGTGTTCAGCGAGGAGGAGCTGCGCGAGGGGCTTGCCCACGATATTGCTCCGCCCCGCGACGACCGCATGTTTCCCTTTCATCTCGATGCCGTAGCGCTTCATTATCTCGATGACACCGGCCGGCGTGCACGGCTTGACGAACGGGTCCCCGCTCGTGAGATATCCCACGTTCATCGGATGGAAGCAGTCCACATCCTTCGCTGTCGATATGCGCTCAAGCACCTTATGCTCGCTTATCTGCTTGGGGAGCGGGAGCTGGCAGAGTATGCCGTCGATGTTGTTATCAGCGTTGAGTTTGTCGATAAGCGCAAGCAATTCAGCTTCGCTCGTTGTTGCAGGGAGAGCGAATTTCTCGCTCCCGAAACCGACCTCGGCGCAGGCCTTTGCCTTCATCCCGACATATACCTTCGATGCGGGGTTATCCCCGACGAGGATCACCACCAGTTTCGGCTTGCGTTTGAGCCCCGCTACCTCGGAGGCTATCTCAAGCCGGATCGATTTCGCCGTCGCGTTGCCGTCGAGTATCTGTGCCGCCATAATGAACTCCTTGGGATGTACGGTCTATTGTAATGGAGATAAGCCCTCTATCATAGTGCTATGTGACGATTCTGTGGGAGAAT
This sequence comes from Spirochaetota bacterium, assembly GCA_038043445.1. Taxonomy (NCBI): domain Bacteria; kingdom Pseudomonadati; phylum Spirochaetota; species Spirochaetota bacterium. The sequence continues at coordinate 4,345 of JBBTBY010000115.1, read as the reverse complement.
ATTGCGATACATCGCTCCCTCGAGTTTCAATCCCCGTTCTCACGAAGCACCATACGCTCATACCCGGCGCGCTTGACCGTTTGATCGAAATGCCAGCGATAATAGTCGTATTGGCCTGTTCCCTTCCAAACCGGGAAATTCGTCCTCACCGACCCTGCAAATCCGTGACGAGGGGAGATGCGGTAGATGTCCTCTACGGTGTGAAAGAATTCGTGGAGCAGCGTCCCGGGCCATTCGTAGGAAAGGGGAAATTGCATGTACCCGCGAAGTATTGTGCGTCCATCTCCCATCGGTATTGGCCAAATACCGCCGGTGGGACGTCCGATCGGAGTTCCCTCCCAATAGATCAGGAGCGAGTCGAAACGAGGCATGATTTTGAGCATGGCCGGGGCGGGTGTGATCGAAGTGATGTCAAGCTTCTGTATGAACGATGACTTCCCCTCGAATGTGTTCGTACTTGTGATAATGTTGGTGACCACGCCATCATGGATATACCGTTCAAACGTACATGTCATCCGGCCATCGGTCAGCAGTTCCGCATATCCGGCAAAATTTTCCTGTGCCGTCTTTGCCCTGCGGATATAGGCTGCATCCATACATCGTCTCGACGACCCGGGGATATCGATCGTCGTCACATAGAGAACAAGAAAGCGATGGACTATCGGGCGCTCTTCCATTTTGAGCGCGGCGCGCTGTGAAACGACCGAGACGATCGGGATATCATACACGATTTGATTGAACCCCGTGCGAACATTGTTGGAATGCAGATAGGACCCTACCTGTGAGAACAGCTCTTGCGCGCGAAGAAAATCTTTTTCCGCAAAAACCTGCTCGGCAATTCTGTTGAGCGCAAGCGCTTCATTTACCGAACGGATATCTTTCCCGTGAGTAAGACAGGAGAGCGCGATCAGTACGGTTATAAAACAACCGGTCTTCGCGGCATGGATCACTGAATGACGACCGTATCCGGGGCTTTGCGAAGCTCCTCGGCCGCCGTTTCCGGCAGCACGGTGTTCACGAAAAGCCCGCCCGCGTATTCCAATCCCCCTTTCTGCTTCACCTGCGGTATGACGCTCACATACCAGTGGAAGTGGTCCTCTTCGCGTTCATAGCGCGCGAGGGACTGCATCACATAATTGAAATCGGGATTATGCAGGTGATTGAACATCTTTCCAAAAACTGTCTTCATGCAGTCTGCCATTGATACTATCGACGTGTCATCGATAGTGGAAAACGACGCTGCATGCGTCCTCGGCACTATCCAGAAATGATACGGCGAGAGATCGGCATACGGCATGAGGCAGACGAAGCGATCGTTCTCATAGACAATGCGCTCGCGCTCCTGGCGTTCTTTCCTCAGTATATCGCACATGAGGCAATTGCCGTTAAGATCATAATACCGCTCGCCCTCGCGCAGGCGGATGTTCGCCTCGAACGGGATGACGGGGAGTCCGTACACCTGTGAATGCGGATGCTCAAGCGATCCCCCCGCCTTAAGCCCCTGGTTCTTGAACACGACGATATGTTTAATGTTCGTGTCGGCAATGAGCTCGATATACCGCCTGCGGTATGCGGTGAGAAGATCGGTTATCTCCTCTCGTGAGAAAAGTGCGATCGTGCCGTTATGCCGCGGGTTATCGATGATGACGTCGTGCACGCCGAAACCGTCGATCTCATTGCGCAGATGTTCGGTGCGCCGATGCGGCGGTATGCGCCGGTCGACGCTCGAGAACTTGTTCTCTAATACGCGAACAGCCCATTTCCCCGCGCGGTCGATACGGAATATCTCGGTGTCCTCGGTTTTTTCATTGCCCGGACAGAACGGACAATTATCGCGATATGCCGGGCGTTCGGCAAGTATCGCCACATTGTCCTTCTCATCGCTTTTGAAATCGTGCGGACGCTTGGCGCGGTTGGGCGCGAATATCACCCAGTCGTTGGTGATGACATTCTTGCGAAAAACAGACATCCCGTGTTACCGGAGATATTCGTAGATAGGGAATTTCTTACAGAGATCCCGCACATCGTTCGCGACCGCCTGTATCGTCGACTCATTGTTCACATCGCATAACACACGATCGATGAACGCAACGACGGTCTTTATTTCGGATGTTCCCATACCGCGCGTGGTCAGTATCGGCGTGCCGAGACGTATGCCGCTCGTCACTTTCGGCGACTCCGGATCGAACGGAATGCCGTTCTTATTGCAGGTGATGAACGCCTTGTCGAGCGCGCCCGCGGCGATGTCGCCGGTGAGGTTCTTTGACTTTTTTGTATTCACCAGCATGAGATGCGTATCGGTGCCGCCGCTCACGATGGAATAGCCGCGCGTGGTGAGCTCGGAGGCCATCATCTTCGCATTGGCGATGACGCTCTCCTGATATTTCCTGAACGACGGATCGAGCGCCTCCCTGAAACACACCGCTTTCGCAGCGATGGTATGCACGAGCGGTCCGCCCTGAATGCCGGGGAATACGAGCTTATCGAGTTTCTTCGCGAGGTCTTCCTTCATCGCTATCGCATATCCCGATCGCGGGCCGCGCAGCGTCTTATGCGTTGTGCCGGTGATGAAATCCGCGTACGGCGCGGGTGAGGGATAGAGTCCCGTGACGACAAGTCCGCCGAAATGCGCCATGTCGACGAGAAAGTATGCGCCCACTTCGTCGGCAATGCTCCGCATCGCTTTGAAATCGATGATGCGTGAATATGCGCTCCCGCCGGTGATGAGGATCTTCGGCCGCTCGCGCTTGGCTATGTCGCGGATATTATCGTAATCGAGTATCTGATCGCTCTCGCGCACGTCGTATGATACCGCGCGGTATATCTTCCCGCTGAAATTCACTTTCGCGCCGTGCGTGAGATGTCCGCCGGAAGCAAGCCCGAGGCCGAGTATCGTATCGCCGGGATTGAGCACGGCGAAGTACACGCCCATGTTCGCCTGCGAGCCGGAATGCGGCTGCACATTGATATGCGGCACGCCGAAGAGCTTCTTCCCGCGTTCTATCGCGAGGGCTTCCACCTCGTCGGCATATTCGCAACCCTCGTAATAGCGGGCATGCGGATATCCCTCGGCGTATTTGTTGGTGAGCACCGAACCCTGCGCTTCGAGCACCGCGCGCGATGCGAGGTTCTCGCTCGCGATAAGTTCGAGTCGGTTGAATTCGCGGTCGACCTCACGGTTGATGGAGGCGTAGATCTCAGGGTCGGAATCTTTGAGCGTGCGATTGAGCGGATTCATATCATTCTCCCGAACGACTACATATTATCACAGATAGCTTTGCCGAAATCACTTGTCGATACTTCCTTCGCGCCGTCCATCTGACGCGCAAGATCGTATGTCACCGTCTTCTTCGCGATGGTCTTCTCTATCGCGCGTTCGATGAGCGTTCCCGCCTCATTCCATCCGAGATGATCGAGCATCATCTTCGCTGAAAGTATGAGCGAGCCGGGATTCGCCTTATCCATGCCGGTGTATTTCGGCGCCGAACCGTGTGTCGCTTCGAACACCGCGGCATTATCACCGATATTGGCGCCGGGCGCCATGCCGAGGCCGCCTACCTGCGCGGCGCAGGCGTCGGACACATAGTCGCCATTGAGATTCGGCGTTGCGATCACTTCATATTCATCCGGGCGCAGCAGCAATTGCTGGAAAATGCTGTCGGCGATGCGGTCTTTGATGAGCACTTTCCCTGCAGGAAGTTTATTGCTCCCGAGATCGGTCTCGGATATCACCGTATCGCTGAAATTCTCTTTCGCTTCCGTGTAGCCGTAATCCCGGAACGCGCCTTCGGTGTATTTCATGATATTGCCCTTATGCATGAGCGTCACCGAACGCTTTTTCGCGGCGACCGCATGTTTGAGCGCCATGCGGATGAGCCTTCGCGAACAGAATTCGCTTATCGGCTTAACGCCGATGCCGGAATCGGGACGTATCGTCGTATTGAATTCCTTCTTCATGATATCGATGAACTTCTTTGCTTCGACGCTGTCTTTCTTCCATTCAATACCCGCGTACACATCCTCGGTGTTCTCGCGGTAGATGATGACATTGAGCTTCTGCGGCTCTTTCACCGGCGACGGTACTCCCGGATACCATCGCACCGGGCGTACGCAGGCGTAGAGATCGAGCACCTGGCGGAGCGTTACGTTCACGCTCCTGAAACCGCCGCCCACCGGTGTCGTAAGCGGACCTTTTATCGCTACCGATAGATGACGTATCGCGGCGACCGTATCATCGGTAAGGTAATCACCGAACTGCTTGAACGCCTTCTCACCGGCGAATATCTCGAACCATGATATCTTCTTCTTCCCGCCGAATGCCTTCGCCACCGCCGCTTCCAGCCGC
>JBBTBY010000114.1 GCA_038043445.1 Spirochaetota bacterium | reverse complement strand
GTCAACCTCCGCACAGTCGGCGTCAACCTCCGCACAGTCGGCGTCAACCTCCGCACAGTCGGCGTCAACCTCCGCAGGGAAGAATAGCCGTACCGCGCTCGGCATTAAGGTCACGATCGTAGACTACTGCCTGCTCGGGACTCGGACCGGTAATATTGGGGTTTCCGGGATATTTGAACTGTCAATAAATAACCACTTTGCTATCGGCGTGGAGCTCGGCTATAAAAGATTGTCGATCAAAAGTATTACGGTCACGACGAATGCCCTGGTCACTGCGGCGAACCTTGTTGGGAACGGCGATATCCATTATCTGCCTGTCGGTCTCTCGGTCATTGGAGATGTCAACCGATTTTTTTTCGGCATCGGGGCATATCAGAATATTTTCATATCCGGCAGCATATGCAACAGTACGACCAGGATAATGACGCTTTTGGAAGGGCAAAGCGGTTTCACGAGCGTGAAACTATTCCTCGGTTATAAGGCGCCTCTTTCCGCATCGATCTCGGTCGCGCCGTCATTATCGCTCGAGGGATCTCTCCCGAACATGGCGGGTGATCTTTATCTGGCGGCGAACGTCGCGCTTTATTTCGGGCTGTAAGAACAGGATCGCACGGACGATCATGCATCGGGCAGAGCAGTACCGGCTCCCGTTTCTATCACCGGGGCCGGTTTGCCGAAGTAATATCCCTGCGAGTAGTCGATCTTAAGCGCGCGCACTATCTCATAGATCGACTGCGATTCCACGTATTCGGCGATGGAGCGTATATCGAGCTGCTCGGAGAATTTGCCTATCGTTTTCACGAGCGTATACGCACCGATGTCATGGTCGATATCGGCGATGAGCGCGCCGTTTATCTTCACGTAGTCGGCATTGAGCCGGATGATGTACTCATAGTTCGAATACCCCGCGCCGAAATCGTCGATGGCGAGCCGGCAGCCCAGGTCCTTCATGTCCTTTACGAACGCGAGCACGCGGTTGAAATCCTCGAACCGTTCGGATTCCGTCATCTCGATGATGAAGCGCGGCCCGATGCCGTAGTTCCTGATGTTCGTTTTGAGGAAGGCCATCGTCGTCACGTCCTCGATGTCCGCGTACGAGAAGTTGATCGTGAACGATTCCGTTCTGTCCTTGAAGAAATCGAATGAGCGGCGTATCATCGTCCGTGTGAGGAAGCCGTAGAGCTTTGCGCGCCGCGCCGCCTCGAGGAATTCGCCGGGCGAGGCTACCGTGCCGTCACCGTCATCGATGCGTACGAGGCATTCATATATCTCGGGTATGCCGGAACGATTGTTGACGATGGGCTGGAAATACGGCATGACGCGGTGCTCTACCATCGCATCCTTGAATCGCTTCATCCATTCCATGTTCGTACGGTACGCAGCCGCAAGATTATCCGAATCGCTGAACATGAGATGCGAACGCTTAAGACGCTTCGCCGATGTCAGCGCCATGGCCGCTTTTTCGATGAGGTTCTCCCGGCCCTCGGCAATGCCGAAGGTGATGCCGATATTGAGGCTTTGATCGTTGAACCGGAAAAAGGTGTTCTCGATGACCTTGTGATAGAGCGATACGCGTTCATCGACCTGGGCAAGCGTAAGCTCGGCGTCCGCGAGCAGACCGAATTCGTCGGCATGCAGATGATAGAGCCGAATGGGGTCGTTCCCGATGAGATGGGCGAGTTTCTTTCCGAGCTCGCGGAGTATGAAATCGCCCACGTCATTCCCGAAAAAACTGACTTCCTTGAAATCATCGATATTGGCGAGGATGAGTATGGACCGCGGTGCGGCGCTGATATCAATGACGAGTTTCGCACGGTTGGGCAGGTCGGTCAGCGTATCGGTGAATGCCTGCGCCATGATGGTGCGTTCATGCCGGTGCTGCCGAAGCGAATAGAGGAGCATGAACCCCGCTATGGTCGTGAGCAGGGAAAGGAATGCACCGAGCATCGGAGTGTTGCGCGCATACGGTCCCGGTACATATCCCAGAACAGAGAGGGCGGAGAACAGGAGCGCAGTCCCGATGAAAGCCCCCGACCAGAGCGTGCCGCGAAGGGGGCCGTCGATATAATAGGCGAATACCGGGAACAGCACGAACCAGAACAAGCCTCGTTCAACGGTGATCCCAAAAATGAAAGTGTGGCAGAGTATGGCGATGATCAAGGCAAGAAAGGAACGCCCGGCAAGGGCGGCAACAAGGCTGCTTTTTGTGATGCGGAGCATCGCGATGGCAGCGGCCATGATGAGGATTATGAGGCCTTCGATGAGGGCGCCGCGGGTGTTTCCCCGGATGATATTGCCGATGCAGAACGGGGTCAAGGCAATGACGAGGGAAATGGATATGACATTGACAGAAACGATGAGCGACAGCGTATTCGCCGGCTTCTCGCCGGTGCGTATCCCGCAGTACACGATGTTTTGAGCGATCTTGAGCATCATTGGGGAGCGCATTCCTCGCACATCATCGGCATTGAGAAAATCCCACCGATACAGTATAGATAAAAATGCGGTATTATGCAAACGGGAGTGTCGGGAGGGCGTATCTCCCGGTGAAACCTTGCTTTTTTCAATTTTCGGACGTATATTTGGTGCAAGAGTCTCGGAGGCCCTTCCGTGACACGCCCACGCGGTGCGATGCGCGGCGGGAAGTCGGGGCCGGTTCTCAAATATTATTTATCGTATGCAATGAGGAACGGTGTTCATGGCGCGACTGACAGTTGATGAGAATAGCCCCCTGTTCGACACGAAAGGCATGTTTTACAAGGAATTCCCCTCCGATATCAATCAGGTACGCTATTTTACCGTCGTCGTGACCAAGAACGCGACCGAAGATCTGAAAGAAAAGAACCTTCTTGAGCAGCAGGTGTCGGAGATAATCAAGAACGCAGTATTGCACGGCAATCACTGCGATAAGGCGAAGAAGGTACGCGTGTGGTTCCATTCGCAGGGGAAGGTGTTCCACCTCATCGTCGAGGATGAGGGCGCCGGGTTTCAGGACCTTGAGAAATGGAACGATTTCCTCTCCAAACGCACGGAGGCCTTTGAAAGCGGCGACCCGGAAAAGATGATGCAGTATGTCGCCTGGCGTACGGAGAAGAGCGGGCCGAACGACGGCGGTAATTCACTTTTTGCCGCAGTGGAATATTGGAACGGCGGTGTTGTGTATAATAAAACGAAGAACAAGGTCGCCGTCAACCGCAAGGTCGATTAGGCGTTGCACTGGCATAGCGTTAGTATCGCTTTGGCACCGACGCGGCGCTGTATTGGCACTCATAGCTCAACTGGATAGAGCGCAGGCCTCCGAAGCCTGAGGCTGCAGGTTCAACTCCTGCTGGGTGCGAAACGTATCGTGACATTTGATCCTGATCAACGGGGAGCAGCCATGTTCGATCATCGAAACGGACAGCTTTACTGCGATGAGCTCTCGCTTGCCGAGTTCGCGGGGAGCGTGCCGACCCCGTTCTATCTCTATGCGAAGAAGACCATGCTCGAGCGCATCAGAACGCTCTCATCGGTGTTCTCATCGCTTCCGTCAACGGTCATTGCCTATGCGGTGAAGACGAACAATAATCTCAGCATACTGAAGATCGCTGCAGGCGAGGGGCTCGGCGCGGACATCATTTCGCGCGGGGAGTTGTTCCGGTATCTTGCCGCGGGCGGCGATGCGCGCAAGGTCGTTTTTTCCGGCGTCGCGAAAACGGAAGCGGAACTCCGCTACGCGATGGAGCGCAATATCCTCATGATAAACGCCGAATCGCTCCCGGAACTTCTCGCCATCGACCGCATCGCGGCCGATTACGGGACGGTGAACGTGGCGCTGCGCATCAATCCGGATGTGGCTGCCGGTACTCACAAGAAGATAACCACCGGCACCAAGGGTAATAAGTTCGGTGTCGGCATTGAGACGATACGGGAGAACATCGCGCTTTTGAGATCGCTCAAGCATGCGAAGCTCACCGGCATCGCCATGCATATCGGTTCGCAGATACTCAAGGCCAAGCCCTATCACGATTCATACGTCCGTGCGAAAGCCGTGCTCGAACTCCTCCGCAGCGAGGGGTTCACCATCACCCATGTCGATATCGGCGGCGGCTTCGGCATCCCCTACAATGAAGCCAAGGACGAACCGTTCGACTTCACATCGTACAAGAAGACCGTTATCCCCGTGCTCGAGGGTTTCGATGCGACGATGATCGTCGAGCCGGGGCGTTTCATCGTGGCGGAGAGCGGCGTGCTCGTTGCGCGTGTTGAATATGTGAAGGTCGAGGCGGGGCGTACCTTTGTCATCGTGAACGCCGGGATGAACGATCTTGTGCGTGTGGCGATGTACGACGCATACCATGAGATACTCCCGCTCGTCAAGCGTGCCGGAACGATGACGGCCGATATCGTCGGTCCCGTCTGCGAAAGTTCGGACGTCTTTGCGAGCGGTCGCAGGATATCGACAGTGAAGGAAGGCGATTGTGTCGCCATTATGAACGCCGGTGCGTACGGGTACAGCATGTCGAGCAATTACAACGGGAGGCCGCGCCTGGCCGAATATCTCGTCGACGGCAGTCACGTGAGGCCTATACGCCGCGAAGAGCGCCTTGAGGAAATGATAACGCACGAGAAGGAATATCTGCAATAGAAGCGTGCCGGAAGTACATCGGGATGATGGGAGGATACCATGCCATTGGGAGAAACGCTCGTATCACTGAAGATCATAACCGCCGAGCAGCTCGCGCAGGCGCTTGAGAAACAGAAAGCGACACCGCAGAAGCGTATCGGCGAGGTGATCGTCGAGATGGGCTTCGCCGACGCGGCGGCCATCGATAAGGCGTTGAAGCAGGCGTAAACGGAGCATCTTCCGCGCGGATACTACTGCCGCCACGCTACAGAACAAGGGGTCATGACCCCTTGTTCTCTCATTCCGGCGACTTACATCACGAATGAGTATACTCTTCCGCGCATTCATTTCGTTTTCCAATCGCCTTGTCGCTGTGAGCGCGTCAAGACTAACGTACTACCATCGCCTCGCGGTCTGCTCCGACGGATATAACGCTTACGCGCACCCCGACAAGACTTTCGAGGAAACGGATATACTCTTTCGCCTTGCGCGGGAGCTCGCCGAACGTGCGCACGGCGCAGATGTCGGACTTCCATCCCTCGAGCGTTTCATACACCGGTTCAGCGCGGAAGAGCTCGTCGCTGTCCGCGGGGAATGTATCGGTAACTTTCCCGTCGATGCGGTAGCCGGTGCACACCTGTATCGATTCGAACGTGTTGAAGATGTCCATCTTGGTGAGCGCTATGTCGGTGAAGCCGTTTATCATCGATGAGAATTTCATCTGCACGCCGTCGAACCAGCCGCAGCCGCGCGGGCGTCCGGTGGTAGCGCCGTATTCGCCGCCGATCTTCCGGAGATTCTCCTCTTCAGCGCCGATGAGCCGTGTCGGGAGCGGACCGCCGCCGACGCGGGTGACATACGCTTTGCATACGCCGACAATGCGGTCGATGGCGTTGGGGCCCACACCGCTGCCGGTGCAGGCGCCTGCGGACGTTGGATTGGACGATGTCACGAATGGATACGTGCCGAAATCGATATCAAGTCCTGCGCCCTGCGCGCCTTCGAAGAGAACATTCTTTTTCGCACGCACCATATCGTTCACACGGTATACGACATCCTCAATATACGGGGCGAGCTTTTCACCGAATGTCGTGTAGGCATCGACGATGGGCTCGACTGTCATCGGCTTTTCGCCGTAGAATGCGAGTATCGCGTTTTTTTCCGGGAGCGCCGCTTCGATCTTTGCGCGCAATGTTTTACGCGAAAGGAGATCGGCTACCCGTATGCCGACACGGGACATCTTATCGGTGTACGCGGGTCCGATGCCGCGTTTGGTGGTGCCGATCCTGTCGCCGGAAGACTTCTCGGCGAGTCCGTCGATGGCCTTGTGATACGGCATGATGACATGCGCGCGGCTCGATATGAAAATGCGCTTTGCAAAGTCGATGTTGTGAGAGCGGAGCATCTCCACTTCGGCGAAGAACGCCTCGGGTTCGAAGACGACGCCGTTGCCGATGACGCAGACGGTTTCCGGGTACAGAATGCCCGATGGTATCAGATGGAAAACGTATTTCTTTCCCTCAGCGATGACCGTATGTCCTGCGTTCGCCCCGCCCTGATAGCGGACGACCATGTCCATATCCTTGGCGTAATAGTCGACCATCTTGGCTTTGCCCTCATCGCCCCATTGACCGCCGACGACAACCGTAGTAGGCATGGCTTTCCTCCGGAAAATTATTTATCTTCGTATCAGGACTGAACGCGATAGAGCATTTCGCCCGCATGATCGACGAGGAGTATGCCTTCGGCCTCGCGGTTACGGAACGATTCGATATTCACCTGTGCGGGGTCGGCATATCCGAGATTGATGAGCTCGCATCGCTCTCTGGGTATGCCGGTCGCAAGCGTTACCTTCACGCGCGGCGTTTCTTTTACGCCGTCGAAACCGCCCGTGCCGCGCACATGCGTGGAATGCGCCATGATGCCAAGCGGTATATCCTTGAATGTATCCATCTGCTTGAGGAAATAATCCCGCACGTGATACCCGATGCGGTCTATCGTTTTTCCGTGGGTGTAGGATACCTCGGTGATATGCGGCGCGTAGATGATGATCTCCCCGCCGTCCTCGATGACCGGTTCGAGCTTGTACATCACCTTGCCGCCCGTCCACAGGTCGTCGTACATGTGCGGTGCTATGCCGAGTATCTTCGAGAAACGCCGCGGCTTATAGACGACATGCAGTTCGTTCGAAAGCTCGGCCGCTTTGCGCCACGCCTCGCGCACTTCGCCGAAGAAAAGACCCTTCAGTTTGCCGTGCTGCACCACCATATCGAAATTGTGATACGTCATGCCGATGAAGCTCGCCGCGCGGTCGATCGCCGCGCGTACCGGCGTATCGATGACGCCGTTGATGCTTACATTGGTGATAAGCGCCCCGAGCCAATGGAAGAGATTGAGGAAACGCGGTCCGCAGATGCCGGGGAAAAGATATTTGTTCCCGCCGGAGAATCCCACGACCTCATGGGGGAATGTGGGGCCGAGGATAAAGAACATATCGTAGTCGTAGATGAGCTTGTTTATCTCGACGGGAATATCCTCTTTCAGGAGCCCGCCGGATATATCCGCTATCTCTTTCGCGCTTATCGTGCCGACTTTCCGGAAACTTGCCGGATCGTCCCAGAGGTGATTGAATACTTTTATGTTCGGATACTTCTGCCAATCGCGTTCGGTAATGCCGAGATGGACGTTTATCTTTTCCGGCGACATGGGCTGATGTGTGCCGAGGGCGATGAGATAATCCATGCGCTTGACGCGTGTGCCGATTATCTTGTGGAACAGCCGGAACATGAGCCCGACGGGGGCGGTGCGGGTGCTGTCCGGTATTATGAAGAGGATGCGCTTGCCGTCCACCTTGACGGCCTGGAATGCTTCGGTGACTATGGATTCGACTTCGGTCGCTGAAAGCTCTTTGTCCTTGTAGCCGTTACCGATCACCATGGTGCGCCTCTTTGACGCCGTAGAGTATATCAACATAATAGTAAAAAGCAATCGTGCGGGCAATCGATCCCGGTTGAAAGAACGGATGATAGGACGTATACTGGCATCAGATCAATAAAGACGGAGGATACTCCATGCCTAAGATCATGAAAACCGTTCTCATTTTTGTTCTCGGTATAGCCGTCATCGCGCTCGCGCTTGTCATCGATAAGAGCATGCATACGAAAGGGTTCATCGGCATCGCCGGTCTTATCGTCGGCTGGGCGCTCGTCTGCTTTCTTGGGCTTAATCGTCTCTGAACGACCGTACGCGGTCCTATTTCCCTTCGAACGGGAACCGGTAGTCAAGCGATAATTCGTTGCGCATCGCGATCATATCTTTCGCAAGTTCATCGTCGATGGGGACGCCGGTCTTCTCTCGCTCGCAGAACGCATCGTATTCCTTCTCTCCGGCGGTGTAGATCCGCTTCGCACCGGGCGCCTTTTTCGACGCACGCAGTTCGCGGAGCACCGTGCCCGTATTTTTCTTGAAATCGGCGATATCGATGAAGAAATCGATATTGATGGCGATGAAGAAATGGCCGAGCTCTATCGGCGCTTTTTTACCGTCCTTCATGCCGAGCAGCGCTTTCATGAAATTGCCCGAAGCGAGCGCTGACGAAAGTATCTCGACGACGGTGGCGTAGCCGTAGCCCTTGTAGCCGCCGAGCTCTTCGCCGATGCCGCCGAGCGGTGTGAGCGCCGCCGTTCCCTTGATAAGTTCGTCGAGCACGGTATGTGCGTCGGTTTTCGTGCCGCCGTCCTCGCCGATGACCCATCCCGCCGGCATGGGTTTGTGGAGCCGGTCATATACTTCTATCTTCCCGCGCTGCGTAATGGATGTTGCACAGTCGAGTACGAAGGGGAATGGTTCATCGGTGGGAATTCCGAAGGTCAGCGGGTTCGTGCCGAGCATGTTCTCCACGCCGAACGTCGGCGCTATCGACGGACGCGCGTTCGTGCCCGTAATGCCGATCATATCCTCTTTCACCGCCATGAGCGGGTAATAGCCGGCTATGCCGTAATGCGTCGAATTGCGGGCCACCGTCATGCCGAGACCGAATTGTTTCGCCTTCGCTATCGCCATTCTCATCGCCTTTTCCGCGACAACGAATCCCATCCCGTTGTGTCCGTCAAGAACAGCCGTTGTCATCTTATCGCGCACGATCTCGACATTCGTCTTCGTATTGAGAATGCCCGCCTTGATGCGGTCATAATATATCGGCTTCAATCTTCCTATGCCGTGCGAATCGATCCCGCGCTTGTCGCTTTCAATGAGCACGCGAGCGCATATGACCGCGTCGTCATTGGGTACGCCGACGCCGAGAAGAACATCGCGCATGAATTGTTCGAGATAATCGAAAGAGAGATAGGACTTTGCCATGGCAAGCTCCGTGTTGAGTTGTCGGCGTAGTATGTAGTAAATTGGAGAAAGATGCAATATTATTTTGCGTGGCATACACTCACCCCACCCGACCCCGCCCCTCTCTCACAGGGAAGTGAGAGAGGGGCGGGACAAGCCGTTTGCATAGAAGACCCCGTGAGCTCCGAGGTCTCCGTGAGAAATATTCTTTATCTCACAATGGACACAGAGCTCACAAAGCATACATGTACTGACATAAGCGTACCGGCAGTCTACAGGGGGCGGGTGATTCTTTGTTCCCCACCGTAGAAACTGAATTCGCTGTTGTATAAAGAATATACCCCATTGTATGAAGTGAATTCGATACTGTATAAAGTATAACCGACGCTGTACAAAGTAATTCGGCACTGTATGAAGTATATCCGATATTGCGGAAAGCTGAACGGACACTGTACAAAGCTGATCGCGTATTGTGAAAAGTTAACCCCCAACATCCCATCTACGATGGGTTATCATATCATCATAATCATCTCGGTTTACTCTTTCACAGCGTTTTTTCATGCGCGAAGCGGCGCGGCGTTCCCGAGAAAGCCGTGCGACATGGATGTCGCAGACTGGCGCGAGGCATGGATGCCGATTTGCGCCATGCCTGGTGCGAGCGTTACAGGATGTAGTGAACAGATCGAATGAAAGAACTGTTTTCGTTCCAGCAGAGATGTTGGCGCGTGTAATCCGCGAGCACTGCGGCGAGTCCGAGGCAGCGTGCGCCACGATGGCGCAGCTGGCGGCGCCCATGGATGGGCGGAGCCGCCACGGACGCCGAGGACGTCTTTCTCGGGAATGCCCGCCGCGCAGCGCAGGAAAAATGCCCCTTTACCCTCGGCGCAGCCACGCGCAGCGTTTTTCTTTACTTTTCCCCCGATTCCTATATACTGTCCGCGCATCACATCACGTAACGGAGCGAACGATGGGCATGACGATGACCGAGAAAATACTCGCCGCGCACGCGGATAAGAGCGAGGTCCGACCCGGCGATCTTATTCAGGCGAAGCTCGATTTCGCCCTCGGCAATGACATCACCGCCCCCATAGCGATAAAGGAATTCGAGGCGGCCGGTTTTACGAAGGTTTTCGACCGTGAACGCATTGCGCTCATCCCCGACCACTTTACGCCGAATAAGGATATCAAGAGCGCCGAGCAGGTGAAAATGCTCCGTGAATTCTCGAAGAAGCATGACCTCGTGCATTACTACGATGTCGGCCGTGTCGGCGTCGAACATGCGTTCCTTCCCGAAGAGGGGCTCACGCTCCCGGGCGATGTCATCATCGGCGCTGACAGTCATACCTGCACGTACGGTGCGCTCGGTGCTTTTTCCACCGGTGTCGGATCGACCGACCTTGCCTACGGCATGGTCACCGGCGAAGCATGGTTCAAGGTCCCCGAACAGATAAAGTTCGTGTACACCGGCAAACTCCCGAAATGGTCCGGCGGCAAGGACATGATACTCTACACGATCGGCAAGATCGGTGTTGACGGCGCGCTCTATAAGACGATGGAATTCACGGGCGTTGCGGCCGATGCGCTCACCATCGAAGGGCGGCTCACGATGGCGAACATGGCCATCGAGGCGGGCGGCAAGAACGGGATATTCGCCGTCGATAAGAAAACGCTTGATTTCATTAAGCCGCGGGCGAAGCGTTCGTGGAAGGTCTATGAGTCGGATAAGGATGCGCGATATTCGAACGTGATAGAGATAGACGCGTCGAAGATAGAGCCGACGGTATCGCTCCCGCATCTCCCGGAGAACGCGAAGCCGGTCACCGAATGCACGAACATCACCATCGATCAGGTCGTCATCGGCTCATGCACCAACGGCCGCATCGAGGACCTGCGCGTTGCGGCGAAACTGCTCAAGGGGAAAAAAGTAAGCCGTAACATTCGCTGCATCGTCATACCTGCCACACAGGCGATATATAAACAGGCGATGAAAGAGGGTCTCCTCGATATTTTTGTCGATGCGGAATGCGCGGTGTCGGCACCCACGTGCGGGCCGTGCCTGGGCGGACATATGGGAATTCTCGCCAAGGGCGAACGCTCGCTCGCGACAACGAACAGGAATTTCGTCGGACGCATGGGCTCTCCGGAATCCGAAGTGTATCTCTGCAATCCGGCAGTTGCCGCCGCAAGCGCGATACTCGGACGCATCGCGCATCCGGACGAAGCGCACTGACACGGAACTGGTTCGAAAATGGTGAGCTGTTGATGGAGAAATATCATGAGTACCACAAAAACAATGCCCCGCGTTGAGGTCGAACACGTTGCACTGCGCGCATGGGTGGAAAAGCGTACGGTGTTCATGGAACTGTCCGACGGACGCATTATCGGATTTCCCGCAGCCCGATTCAAGCTATTACGCAATGCTAACGATGAACAGCTTGCTCAGGTATCATTACGGTTACATGGATCCGCGCTTCGATGGGAGGCGCTTGATGAAGATATAACCGTTTCCGGCGTAGTCGAGGGAAGATTTCAACTTCCGTGAGCTGATATTGCATCCACATGCTTGACCCGATATACAACAATTTCAAGATACCATCGAACGCCGAGACGAAAACGCATTTCAGACAATTCATGCGCCGCGCTGCCGATGGCACACTGGCATTCGCGCCGGAAACAGCCGCGATCGGTATGTATCCGATATGGTATGCGCCGGCACAGACGAACGAAGAGCTCCCGCATTCACACAGCTTTCTTGAACTGATAATCGTCACCGGCGGACGCGGGAAACACCGCGCCGCAGGGAAAACATCGGCCATCGCAAAAGGCGATGTCGTGTTCATCAACAACGCGCTGCCGCACTGTTTCGCCGCAGACGATGATGCGTTCTCGGTCATCGCCGTTTCTTTCCTTCCGTCGATACTCGGCTACAACGATGTCATGCTTCGTGATTACGACCTCATCGGCTACCACACGCTTCTCGTGCCGTTCGGGCGATACGATGTCGGCGGATTTTTCCGCATGCGACCGCCGCCCGCGGTGTTCACCACGATATCGTTCATTGCATTCCATCTCATTGAGCTCTTCTTCGCGGATGCATCCGCGAACCGAATATCGATGGCGGCACTTCTTAAGCATATCCTCTCGCTCATGCGCACGCATCACCGCGAACGATACGGCGAACGCAATGCTGCACCGCTTGCCGGTATACTCGACCATATACACGGCCATTACCGCGAGCGCATCACCCTGTCATCGCTCGCGAGGCGTTTCGCCATGAACCCGACCTATCTCTCAACGAAGTTCAACCGCATCGCCGGAAAGTCCCTTTCGCGCTATATCAATGAGCTTCGCATACATCGCGCCGAAGCGCTCATCGCCGAGACCGATATACCGATACGCGCCGTTGCCGCCGCCGTGGGGTATGAAACGCTCTCGCATTTCAACCGGGCGTTCCGAGCCGTGACCGGACACGCCCCGCGGGATGGACGGGGGACGGAAGCACATCGGAAATCCGGTAAACTTTTTTGAAATTCCTGCATATACCATTTTCCCGGAATTCCATTACACTGCATCAATACCGGTGATGCTGAACGGCACATCAATGCCGGGTGCGCGGCATCTCGGCAGCCCAATGCTCACCCTCGGAGTGCATGGATATGAAAGCACGCTTGATCGGATCCTTTCTCTCGGCAGTGCCGCTCTTACTCACGTTCGCAGTGTCCGCCGAACCCGCCGGCATGGCGCGTATCAACCTCGCCGGCAAGGGGAATGTGAAGCTCGCCCCCGGCGCCGCATCGCCCGGAGCGAGGGTCGGGGCAATTACCTGGGGCAGCGAGATCGAGCGCAAGCAGAACCTCATCGCTGAGATCACGCTTGCCGACGGGTGGACCGAGTTCTCATTTTCATTCACACCGGATGCCGACGGGTCGGTGCAGCTCGACCTTGCCGGGCAGGACAAAAGCGGTGACGACAAGAAGAAGATCGCACTGTATACATTGTATGATGACATCTCCGTCCGGGGCGCCGAGCTCAAGAACGGGGACTTTGAAACATGATCGTTACTGCATACTGTTTATCACACGGCCATTGGACGGTCATACCGCATCACCTCGAGGAGAATTTCAAGGACATGGCCGACTGCGGCTTTACCGCCGTAGCGCTGTCATTCAGTGAAAGCGAGATGATGTATTCGCGGCGGGCATTCGAGATACAGGTCGATCGTGCGCACCGATGCGGGCTTAAGGTATTTGTAATACCGAGCCGTCTCGGCGGGCGTTTTGCCGGCGCTCCGCTCATGCCGGGGCTCTGGATATCAGCGCAT
>JBBTBY010000113.1 GCA_038043445.1 Spirochaetota bacterium | reverse complement strand
TTACAAGATAATCGACCGTGAGCCGTTATTCACCGTTGATTCGCCGCGTTTCGCGAACACCGAGGTCAGCGGCCACGGCTTTGATCTCCTCATGAGCCATGCCCGGGAAATATTTCCTGAATACGGGAAGCGTCGCCTGGATGCGTTCATGTTCGATAACGAGAGCCTTCGTCCGCGAGAACGAATCGACGCCGTCGATGCCGGACACTTTTCGGCCGTTCACCATGAATGTCCCTTTGCGATTGAGCCTGACGAATATCATTATCTCATAATCGAAAAGGTCGACGCCGTCCGTGCGTATACGCGCCATGAGTTTCCTGAACCGGGGATCGTCCTGGCTGTTCACATACGACATGAGACCGTCCTCATCGACATTCTCGATGTGCATGATCAGGCTTGCCGGTGTCATATAGCCATCCTCTTCGGCACCCTTCACGAACGGACATCCGGCCATCGCCGCTATATCGGCATCACCCGTCGCATCGATGAACGTTGCTGCCTCGACAGTGAACAGACCTTCCTTCCCTGCCAATGTGACAGCGATCACTCGATCACCGCGCTTTTCAATCGCTGCCGCATGAACGTTCAGAAGGAGCGTAACGCCGGCATCATTGATCTTTCTCTCAAGATACGCAGCCATTGCGAATGGGTCGAACGGTACACCGGCGATGAGCGATCCTTTGTATTGACCGTACGGAGTATACTGCACATCGGCATGATCGGATGCCGCGGGTAGAACGCTTATACCGCGTTGTGCCGTTTCTTCGCAGAACGTTCTGAACAATCCTCCCACCGCCCAGCGCGATGTATCTATGCATCGCCCGCCCAGCCAATGCGATACGAGTCCCGCTGTCCCCATTCCACCGACTTGACTAGACCTCTCGACGAGAAGCACGGATGATCCTTCGCGCGCAGCGGCAATTGCGGCTGTTAAACCGGCGGGGCCAGCCCCAACGACGACGACATCATAGCGAAGGTACTGCGATCCTTCATGCCTGTTCATGGGTAGACCTACTTTATGAATATTCTAAAGGCAAGCGGTGTTGTCTTTTTTTTCGCAATTCCGTCAATCCGAACATCAGCGGTATTGCTCGCATGATCAGCCGGCACATCGATAGTAAGGGGTATCTGTCTCATAGCCATGGCTTCTACCGATATCGTATCTGCAGTAGAAACAATAACGCCTCTCGCTGTCGTACGGAGCGGTACGGTTTTTTTCTCGCCGAAATTATAAACCTCGAGCATCGCTTCAAAGCGTTCACCTCGTTTGCACACATACCCGAGCGGCGCCCAGCCGGTTGCAAGTCCGTCCCAGTTCTTCGAAGGAGTCGACGAGTCGTCGGCGATAGCGTTCGAATGTACGCGAAGTGCGAGCACAATGGAGAGATCATCGGTACTTTCACTTTTCCTTTCCGCGGATCGATACCGGTTCTCGGGCGTCGATACGGTAAGCTCTGAATCGAGGTTCGTTACAAAAACGGCCAGCCCTTTCTTCAGCGGAATTCGCCACTCCGTACCGAAGGCGGTTGCCGGAACAACACCGCCCATAGCGTCGAGCGCGTTCGGTCGCTTTCCAGGCAAGAGGATTTCCTCTTTGCCGGATATACTCCATGCGACGGCATTCCGGCCGCGCGGTGTTTGAAAAACATGAATTTCAGCGTCACCATGCCGGGAGACACCGGCATATTCCGCCCCGGCCATGACCGTGTTGTATACCGCGAGGGATACATACACCGGATAGGGCGTGAGATCTTTTCGAAGCAGTCCGAACTGTACTATTCCTTTACTCGCGGGAGAATAAAACGGGCGGAGCAGGAACCAGAAGAATTCATCGATACCGCGCGCGAACGCTATTGTCGATGCGCGCATGAGATAATCGACCTGCATGCGTGTCGCATCGTTGAACGGCGGCGATATGCCCCGGGAATATGCCCGCCCCGTTTCCGTTATCCATACCGGCATGTCTATCGCGCGATCACGGAGAAGGTCAAGGTGCGCATCGACGCTCTCCGCGAAAACGTTCTTTTCAAGCGGCGAATAGGTGTGGAAATTGTATCGATCGATGTACGGCACGACGCCGTTATCGAGCATGAGCGCGATGTATCCGCGGCTGACATCTCGGGCGAACGCACCGTTCAATACGAGCGGCCGCTTTTTCGCCGCCATAAGACCGAGCGCACTCGCTTTGAGGAAGGCGGCATACTGATCGGGCGTGCTTTTCGAAAAATGCGATATATCCGGCTCATTCCACAATTCCCAGGCGGGAACAATCCCTTCAAAACGATCGGCAGCCTCTTTCATGAATCGGTATGCGGAGAACAGATCATCCGGAAGCTGCGTATCCGTATTCTGCACCGTTGTCGGACGCGACCATGCCGGGGATGAATGGTTATAGACCGATATCCGTACATTTTCATCCGCGATCCGCGCAATACTTTTATCCCAATCCCATACCGAACCGTTCACATTCATTTTCCATTCTGTCTTTTCCGGTTTCGCCTGCATTTTCGACCAGGAAAAGCCCTCCCTCGCCCATGGCGCATGGGTCAGCCGCAGCGCTTCGATCAGCGCGGCATACCGTTCTTCACCGAATACCGTTATACCGGTGTGTATTGAAATAAGTCCCTTCCCCGCTACGGGGCGCGGCATTATTGCGAATGTCATGCATTGTTCATTGTCTGCCGGGGTCTTTCCGGAGAAAAGACCGTTCGTCGCGGTTGTGGTAACATCGAAGACGAAGGCTTCGCCTTGCGGTGAAGTTATGTCGATGCGATACCATCCTGTGTTGCGAATCTCGGGGGCGATGATCACCATGCCATTCACGACAGGTGCATCGCTTTTCCACACGACCGTTCCCCAGAAATCGCTGACCGCGCACCGAACTGCCGCTGCGGCTCCCCCGGCAGTGAACCGTATCCGGACCGGCATCCCCTCTTCAAATAGAGTAAGCGCATACCTGTTCTCGTCACCCGGAACAATTGCGATCTTCGAATTCATGGATGTATCCTGAGCATATATTGTTGCCATGGCACACGCGCAGATCAGAAGGAATGAAAGAGAAATCCGTTTTGTCCTCATTGTGCAAGTCACATCGTTATACATCGTTCGTTCCATCGATCCATTCCGGAGAGAACCGCGCAAGCGTACAATATCTGTCATCGGCCAGCCGCCCATCGACACGATCACATTCATAGAAGCAGAGTATATGGCCGTCATTCGTATACGCAAGGTCGCTGTAGCCGGCATATCCTTTTTCAAGCGTTCGTTTCGCCCCCCACGTTCTGCAATCGTCCGAGCTCATGTACAGGGTGAGATTTTCACGCTCATACAGGCAGCCGTACCATTGCTGTGATAGATCATGCGGGGCGGGGCACGCGAACACGATACGCGGACGATCTCCGGACACACGAATGATAGAGCCCATGCATACCGGGTCTATCAGCGCATCGTCGAATACGGGTGAAGTCCATTTCGATGTGCCATTCGGGCTTATTGATACAAGGCGTCTGTGCCTGACCGATTCGCTTCGGATATTAAAATATACGCGGCCATCGCTGAGCTCCGCAAGCACCGTTTCACTCGGATTGATGAACTCCCCGCCGTGCAATCCGACGATATCGCCGCACTGCCACGATGCCCCGCCGTCGTCGGAAACGATGCTCGCTACGGCGGACGGGCGATGATGCTTCCCGCCGGTGGAAAGCCAGACCGATGCGATGAGCCGCCCCCCCGATAATTGAATGCCGTGCCCGGGACCGACCGCGATGACGTTCCAATCGTATTTCGCGCGAAGCGCCTCGAACGCGTGCGTGATATCGACGACTTCGCTGAACGATACACCGTCGTCAAGAGAACGCATATGATAACAGCGCGCATAGTTCACGCAGAAAAGCGCATGCACCGCACCGCTCCTGTCCGCTATCGTTGTGAAATTATTTATCGTGCTGTGCCCCCCTTCGTGTGTCACACCCATTGACTCGAACGTACGGTGATCGACGATGACACGCGGCGCATCCCAGGTCGCGCCGTTATCCGTGCTTCGGCGCATGAGAATATCGATGGGGGCCCAGTCCTGATCGACTAGAACGCCGTTGACCATACCCCCCCGTCGCAAGGCGTCCGTCGCAGTGCGCGAGAACGGCACCGGTCTTCGTCGTCACTAATCCGGGAATGCGGAAGACATGATAGCCGTTCGTGCGGGCTTCGAAAAGATTCTGCTTTTCAGGCAATGTGCTCATGGCAGGGATCCTCCGAAGATATCCTTTCGTCGGTGATCATTCTATTTCACTACGGAGCGGGAATTTACCAAGATCACTTTCGTTGATCGTAAGATGAAGCACCTGCTGCCATCGATGCGGTATGAAAAGATTCAACACGCCGTCATCGGCGAACATATCCGCGTACGAGCACTGATAGTTAAACCACGCGGTCTCGAGATCCGGCTTCGCCGCGTTCATGAGGACGAATCGCGGTTCGCTCCAGGTCTTTCCCTCGTCGGTCGAGAGCGAGAACCAAAGCTCCGCACGGTCATGCATGCCGGAGTTCTCGCCGGTCAAACCGCCGTAACGGACGTCGTAGTGGCGGTTGTGATGGAATGCGATAAGTGTCTTCCCGTCGGTAAGATGAAAAAGCATCGGGGGCGCGTCAGGATGTACGAGCGATGTCGGTTTCGGCTGCGACCACGTTACGCCGTCATCATCGCTTCGCGCTTCCCAGAGATGCCCGTCGCAGGTGCGTATCAGTATGAGCGCCTTGCTCCCGCCGAGCGCGATGGGCCGGCCCTCATCCATGCGATTGAACGCGGGAACGCACCAGCCTCCGTGACGCGGGCTCGGTGATACCGTCCATGTTTTCCCTTTGTCGTCGGAGCGCAGAATATATTGGCGCGTCATGAGCGGCTTATAGCTCCAGTCGCCTTCGTGCGAACCGAGAATCCATGTGCCGCTATCCGTCTCGCACATGCGCATCACCGACATGCCGCGGAAATCGGGGTCGTTCTTCGGCCGTATCAGACGCACTTCCGACCAGTGATGCCCGTCGTCATCGGAATACCGGTATCCGATGGGCGCATTCTCTCCCTGTCCGTGCTCCACCGAAAAGGATCCCCAATCCGGCTGCGTGCCGAACGCATAGATACGTTTCGATTCCTTCGGTATGAGCGGGATAAAACCGTGCTGATTGTAATCGATGTCGAAGGCGGCGGTCGGTTCGCTCCAGGTCCTGCCTTTATCGCTTGAACGCATCGCGACGAGGTCGTTCCTCTTTTCTTTGCTGCCGCCGTAATGCGAGACACGCTCTTTGAAGCTGCCGTCAAGCGAATTCGTCGGGAACATAAGAAGGTAATCGCCCCCGGGGGTGCGTGTCGCGCGGGTTTCAAAAAGCGTTCCATTGCCCTTCGCGCGATACACGACAGTCCCGTTTATCGCCGGCGCGCAGAGAAGCCCCAGGTCTTTCCTCAGCAGCAGCGGTTTCGGCGGGGTTGCCACTGAGATCGGTGTTTTGCCGCCGAGGTTCACTTCATTCGTCAAAGGAAGCGCTTCGTATTTTTTCGTGCTGTTCATCGTATGCTCCTTTTGGATGCGGCTATTTGGCGGTCCGATTATCACGTATCCGAATGCGATCCGTGCGATCATTGGCTATTATCACGGCATTGTTCGCGGCGCAATCCGAGAGATCGTTCCCGGTCACGTCCACATCGACGGCTTCGCCTATGCGGATACCGCCGTTCTTGAGCGAGCGGAACGTATTGCTTTGTATGAGCACGTTCTCGATGCGGGTGCGCTCACGGATATCCCCGAGAAGGCCCATGCCGATGGCGGTATTCAGTCCATAGCGGGCGACCACGCCGCAGTTCTCAAATCGATTATTGACTATCTGTATATTCCGCGTCGGCATCCCCTCGCCGTATGTCGCCGAGCCGATGAGTACCGCCGGCTCCATCATGTTGCGATAATGATTGTTCGATATGAACACATTATGCGTCTGTATGATGCTGCCCGTCGCATTGCAGTTCACGAACGTGGTTTCAGTGAGTGTATACGAGCGCGGGGCCCAGCTGATATTGCATATCACCGCTCCGGGTTCGGCGAACGCCGGCAGGTCAGCGTTGAAAGAGATGCTCCAGCGGTTCGATTCCGCATGGAATGAAAATGTTTCCACCATCGCCTGGAACGGCGAGAGTAACTTGTCGGGGCCATAAAATCCCCACGTAGATCCTTTGATGACGCCCACCGATTTTACGGAACCGGTACGCATATCACGGGTAACAATGCTCCGCGGTCCCGTGATCGCATCGACAACGAGGTGAGTCGAGTACACGCTCTGACAATCGTCCTGCACGCCCTCGAAATGACAGCGCGTAACGCGCAGATCGCCGCCGGTCGTTAACGCGAAACGAAAGCCATCGCGTGTTGTCGTGGCGATGCGCCCCTCCGTCGGGACGATGCGAAAACCGTCTACGAACGCGTCGCGAACATTCCGTACCTGCGCGCCGAAGCCGTTGGCGCTATGCATCCATACATTGCTTACCACGAGGTTACCGACGCGAAATACATGCAGGTTGACGCTTTCGGCGAAATAGCTTAAGAACCAGAATACCCACAGCCCGGGCTTTACCCGCGAGGCAAGACGCTCATCATCCAGCACCATCGTTCCGGGAGTACTTCCCGTACGCCAGAGTGATTTTCCCTCGTGGGTGTAAATGCGCCCGGAAATATATGCCTTCGCCGCGGGATCGTAGACGCCGAGATTATACGGCTTCATCCCGTCTATCTGCGGATGCCCCGCACGGATAGCCACCGTAACGCGGTTCCCATCCACCGACGTGACGACGCCGGAAGAATACATCCACGGATCCCAATCAAAAATTATATTTCGGAGGGTCGCTTCTTCGGTATCGATGAATCGGAGCATTGTCGGTAATGCCTGATCGACCTCCCCGAGGCTTTTTCCCATGAAAGTCGTAGCGGGGTTCCCTTTTTCGTCCACAGCACCTTCGATGCTCATGCCGCCCTTGGGAACGCTCACACGCAAAAAGTATGCGCCGTTGGAACCACCGAGATTCCCGTCCTGATTACGCATGAGATCATAGCGCCCCGCTTCGAAACGGACCACGCCGATACCGTTGGATATCGCGCTGGCGATCGCAGTTCGTATCGCGACGGCATCGTCCTTTCCATCGCCGGGGATGGCGCCGAATTGACGCACGTCTACCGTACCGCCGCCGAATAGTTGTGTGAACGGCAAGCCCGCCAGGATCAGGAGAAAATATATATACAGCGATCGCATATTCACCACTCGCCCGCAGCGCCGAATTTTTCTTTTGCTGCTTTTCCGAATGCCGCTCCTGCTTCATTGAACGATGCAAGCATTTCCGCCGTGGTCTTTCCACTCGTACTCCGGGCAGCGCGAATGACCGAATTGCATTCATTCGCATCCATGAATGCCGCGGCTTCGACAATGCGCGCCTCGTCCTCTTCCGGAATGACGAGAAAACCGTGCTTGTC
>JBBTBY010000112.1 GCA_038043445.1 Spirochaetota bacterium | reverse complement strand
CAAACACCGGGCGTATGCCGACGATATTCTTCATGAGCCATGACATGAAATCGGAATACATGTGATGATTCTTCGAATGCCCGGGCTGCCATGTTTCCCAGAGCGTTGTCGCATCCCCGTCGAGCCAGACGCCGTAGCCGGGATATCCTTTCGCCGTGATCACCCGATATGCATACTCCGGAGCACCGCAGATAGTGAGCGCATCGTAGAGATGACGTAAGCCCACCATGCCGCAGGTGTGATGGAAATCCTGCTCCTCGACTAATCGCAGAAGCTGCTGCTTGAGCGGAGCAAGGTCATCGTAGATGCCATGGAATATGAGCATGGCTGCAGCGCATTGTTCGTTCACCGTACAGGCGCCATGATCGATGTACTGCTTTTTTACGAGCGCGGTCATGCGATCGATCTCTGCCGTGAACGTCTTCTCGTCAGCAGTGCTTTTACCGAAGCGAGCGGCCAGAAGCGCAATGCGCAGAAATTTAATATACAGTACCGCATTGATGAATTTTGCCGGTGTTCGCGCCTTGCTGTCCGGCGTCGGCGGCGCCCAGTCATCGAGACCGAAACCGACAAGCCCGTCCGCCGGGTCGGCTTGTGAAAGCAGATACGTAAAATAGCGCTTGAAATACGGGAGCGCTTTGACAAGGAGATCAGTTTTTCCGGAAAAGAGATATATCTTATGCGGCACTTCGAAGAGCACGCCGTCGGATACCGGTCCATTGCCCCAGGTAAATCCCCAGCCGTTGGTGGGAATGATGCCCGGCATGGCGCCGTCATCGCGCATAGCATCAAAAATATCCTGTATCCATTTCTCGAAGAACTTCACCATAGTGAAATTCGTGAGCATCTGCTCGGTGGAGGCCTGCGCATCATTTGCCCAGCCGAGCTTTTCGCGCGTCGGGCAGTCGGTGGGCATGTAGAACAGGTTCGACAATGTCGCCATCTGTCCGATACGGAACAGCTTGTTCAGCATATTGTCAGAACACTCGAACGTGCTGGCAGTCCCTACATCCTGATGTACGAAAACGCCGCTCACCATATCCGCGGGCGGCGGCGCGGTTATCCCCTCACATTCGATATAACGAAAGCCGTGATACACGAACATCGGCGACCACGTGAAATCCTCGCCGCTGCAGATGAACTTGTCGGTCTGGAACGGGCTTTCCTTATAAAATTTATCCATCTCATTGAGCTGCCGGGAACCATCCTCATTGATCTGCTCTGCATAACGCATAGTGATAACATCACCGGCTTTCTGCTTTGTCCGGAGACGGACATATCCCGAGATGTTCTGGCCGATATCGAAGATATACCGATGCTCGCCCGTCTTGATGATATTCTTCGTCGGATATACCGCGCACTCGTGTATCGGCTCGCACAGGCATTCGCGCAATGTCCCCGTCGGCGGTGTCGTGTCGACGACAGCTTTCTCCCAGGCAGAATCATCGTATTTCAGGGTATTCCATGCCGGATCGTACAGACGCGCGTCAAAATATTCGCCGCTCCGCAGCTGATTGAATATCACGGCTGATCCCGGCTTGCATCTCCAGCTGTCATCCGTTGCGAGGACGGTCTTGCCGTCAACATCGAGTTCCAGAATGAATTTGGGATTATCCCGCCATTTCGCCTCGTTATGCCCCCATGACGACTGGTGAGCCTCATTAAAGAAGCCGTTGCCGCATATCACCGCAGCGATATTCTCCCCTTCGGTCAGGAGCTCGCTTACATCGTACACAGTATACCAGAGCGTCTTCGAATAATCGCTTACCGGCGCTGTCAGCTTATCCTGAGAGACCGATTTCCCGTTGAGCCAGTAATAACCGTATCCGAGCCCGCATACGCGGAGCGTCGCCTTCGTGAAGCGCGGAAGCGTGAATGTGCGGCGGAACATCGGCGCGGGATTGATCTCCCTGTATTCGCGAACAAAAGGAATGTTGGGCTTGATGAATCGGGCTTTATCGAAGCTCATTGCGTGCCTCCCGGCTGTCGCTTATTGTAGCATTAAGATACTACCGGGGCCCTGCAAGGGAATTGACTTTTTGCCGTAGATTATGCACTTTTTCCATTCGAAACATACTTTTTCAACCGATGGAATGTGATCCGATTCGCATCATGGAACGTATGCGCACCATCATAACCGGTTCTCACAAGATAGATTATATCATCGCCATCGAATTGCCAATCAACATACTGAAAACCGATGAACTTCCCCGAATCCTCAGCCGACAGTTTCGAATCATCCCGGATGAGCTCCCGGATCACCTTCCAGTGAATACAATCGCTTGAAACAGCGAGCGAAAGCACATTGCGCCGCCAGTAGTTCGGATCGTCTTTTGTTGCGTTCACAAACGATAGATAGTTCCCGCTTTTCGGATCGCGGCGTATCGTAAATTTCGAATGATGGCCGGGCATATCGATGAAGCTTTTAGCCGCATCAAAGCTGATATTCTTCCCGTCCGCACTTACATCGAGCATCGCCGCTTTGCCGCTCATCCACGAATGGAGGCGCAGAATGTTCTTCAGTGATCCATCCGGCGCGGCGACGATATTCCCCTCAAGCCAGCCCCATTCGCGTACCGGCGTAACGCCGTTCGGAATGAGCTTCGAATCGAACGTGAGTTTATTGCTCATCGTCCAGCTTGATGCATTCAGGAGATCGGCATTCTCATCGGCGGAGATGACGAACGATGCAAAACCGCCGCCCCACACGCAGTCAACGCAATCCTCGAATGCACGCCAGATGCGGCCATTGTGCACAAGTACCGGCACCGGCGCAGTGTGATAATTCGGGTTCTCGTGGTAGTATCCGCCGTGGAACAGCAGCCCTGATCTTTCATCGGCAGGATGTGTCCAGGTGAAGCCGCTGTCATCGCTCCTGCGTATGACTATCGACCCGTACTGCTGCGATACGCCGAAAAGATAAAGCGCGCCGCGATGCGTGAACAGTGTACTCCAATAAGCATTCGCGATATGCGTGATCTGTTCCCATGTTGCGCCGTCATCTTCGGAGCGATAGATACTCGTGAGATGTTCCTCATTCTCATGATTGCGCGGACAGCCGGGGCCGAAATAGTCGTGCGCGGCGATAAGCGCGCCATCCGGTGCGCGCACTATCGACGGACTGCCGAGATAGGTTTTTGTACGCGGGTCATGAAAATGCACTTCGTTGAACGTCATGCGGCCTTCCTTATGCGATGTTCAATGTCTGCAAAATTGCGTGAACTTTTTCCCGTTCCGCTGACCGGAAATTATGGAACGGTTCGGCCATGAAGTCGCTGCATATGCCCATGATGGACAGCGCGCATTTTACCCCCTTGATGCCGCTCGATGCATAATGACCGACGCGATATATCTCGCGGAGAGCGAACATCTTTTTCTGTAGATCGAGCATCCGTGCGGTATCCTTTGCCATTGCCGCAGCATACATTGAGACATGGAGCGACGGCGCAATGTTCGCCCCGCCGGGGACGCCGCCTGAGCCGCCGAACAATATCGACTCGCCGAGGAGTTCCTCCGCACCGATAAGGAGCGGGAAATCCCTGCCGCGGAGCGCGGTCAGAAGCTCGTGATAGTATATCATATTACCGGAGCTGTCCTTCATCCCGATGATGTTCGGTATCGCTGAGGCCTTCACCACGGTGGCAACATCGATATGGACCTTGGTCATCGCGGGCATGTTGTAGAGAAAA
Organism: Spirochaetota bacterium; assembly: GCA_038043445.1. Taxonomy (NCBI): domain Bacteria; kingdom Pseudomonadati; phylum Spirochaetota; species Spirochaetota bacterium. The sequence goes on along the minus strand of JBBTBY010000112.1, from coordinate 42,107 downwards.
AGCGGCAGCGGAAGTTTCGGCGCAAGGTGCGCCAAATATTCGAGGAGCTCTTCCTGTCCCGGCGGCAGATAATACGGCGGTGCCACGACCAGCGCATCCGCACCGCATGCTGCGGCATGTGCGGCAAGGGCAAGCGACTCTATCGACGATGTATCGGTAATGCCGACCATAACAGGAACGCGTTTTGCGACAGCACGGCATCCCGCGGAAACCGTCTCATATTTGAGTTTCGCGCTTAAGCTCGGACCCTCGCCTGTCGTGCCGAGGAGGAATATCCCGTGAACGCCGCCCGCGATGACATGCTCGACAAGGCGATCGAACCCGGCAACATCGAGCGTATCTGCCGACGCAAGCGGTGTTACGAGCGGAGGGAATATACCGTGCCATGTGTTCATATCAATGATCTCCCTGCTCACTACTATATCTACGCAGGGAATGAAATGCAATCAGGACCACATGAAAATCGCCGGAAGATTCGGACGGTCATGGTAATTTTCAGACACGTCAGTCTAGAGCGCCCCGCCCTCACGCAGAGAACGATGAATATCGAACCCCTCCTCTGCTATCTTCGATATTTTCACCGTGTGATATCCGTCGATCCCGGTGTTCAACGTATCGTTCATCGGCGCTATCCATTTCGACGGGAGCTTTTTCGCGCCGAGCATCATGCCCATGACAGAGCCGGCGGTGGCACCGTTGCAGTCGGTGTCGAAACACGCCTCCACCGCGCGGCATATCGTCTTCTCTAAATCGTTCTCTCCCCAGAGGAGCCCAAGCGCCACGATCTGCGCATTGCTGTTCGTATGGCACCAGTGATGCCCATTATTCTCATCCCATTGCTTATGTATGCGCTTTATCGCTTCATCATAGCCGATGCCCTCCGCATGCCAGCTGAGCACGAGTGCAATATCCTTCGCCAGACGCGAGCGCTTCGGTATCTCCGAAAGCCCTGTCTCGATGACGTTCTTCGCATCGCTTTCGAACGGAGCCGCGGCGAGCATTGCCGCCACCCACATCTCGCCGTATATGCCGTTCTTCACATGCGAAATGGACGCATCTCGATGGGCGAATTCGGCGGCCTTTTCCGGCGAACCAAGCGCCGCGTACCCGAAGAAATCGCCGCGTATCTGCGCGCCTATCCACTCGCGATACACATTGCGATGCGTCGCCGACAGCGGGGGCTCCATGCTGTTCGTGAAATTCCTATACGCAACACGCTCGGCGGTACACACATGGAGGAGCGGTATGTTCTGCATCCAGAACGCCGCCATGTCGGATGATGTGAAAGCGGCGCCTTTCTGCTTCATCAGCACGAAACCGGTAACGGTATAGTTCGTATCGTCATCCTCCACCATGCGGTCGACATTGTTGATGAAACATCCCTTCGGGTTTATCTCATATTTCTGCATGATCGACGAATCGATATCGCTCCGGAAATAATCCGTGAGCGGGAATCGCCCGCTGTCCTTGAGATAACCCCACATCTTCGGCGTCCGCCAGCCTTCGACAGGCTTGCCGAGCAGACAGCCCGCGCATCGCCCCTGCCAGGCACCGAGCACTTTGTCCATAAGGGCATCATCGCTCATTGACGACTTCATCTTCCGCACACCATTCGGGCGTTCTTTGCGTATGCCGTCGAGGTCGGACGGTTCCACGTACGGATAGTCCTTCTTCAGCGGCAGGGCTATGGTCTTATCGAGCAGTACCTCAGCACGCGCCTGAAGTGACATATCATTGTCAAGATCGAGCGAGGAAAGCGCATCGAATTCCTTCTCGACCGAAGCGATATCCTTGCCCTCGTCGATGCATTGTTCCCGTTCGACGCGGAGGTCGCCGTTCGTAATCGTGATCCATTTGTGTATCATGGTATTTCCTTTACGAGCGAGATGATAAGAACATAGATATGAAACCGCAGCAGGTCAATGAAGAAACGACCAATTACATACACTTTTCAATCGCCCCTCCATGACGTGCGCTCGACAAGGGACCTGCGCACCGATGCACGACCACTTTATTCCCTCTGCTTTTCCTCTGTGGTTTTCCCCTTCTTGCCCGATCGTTTCACCGCGACTGGCGGCATTTTGTATTCGCGGGTGAACAGCCGGTGAAAGAGCGCATAGCTCTGAAACCCCGACTCACGGGCCGCTTCCGCCGCTTTCATACCGCGCTCGTGTATGAGGAGGTACGCGTTCTTAAGCCGCCGTGCGGTGATGTAGTCACGCGGACTTGTTCCGGCGTAGCGCTTAAAGAGCCGCCGGAAATGTGACGGGCTCTGTCCCGCTATCGCCGCGAGCTCATCGGCATCGATGCCGTGCGAAAAATTCCTGTTGATGTGTTCATAGACGGCAAGGAGCGAATCGCCGAAATCGTCGGTACCGCGCGCGCTCTGTATGACGCGTCGGTATCGCCCGGCGATGCGGACAAGGAGCTCGGCCATCATCGAACGCACGAGCGGCCTGTGATCCGCCGTATGCGCAGTGAAAACGCCGCGTATGAGCGACGCATCGCCCTCGTCCCGATACTGATTCGCGATGCCGGCAAGGGAGAAAAGTCCGTATATCGTGCGCTCACCGGTGAATGACACGACGTTCTCCAGGAACGTATCGCTGACATAGATGAATAACGCGTCGGACGCGCCGCCGTTCGTCCGTGCACGATGGGCCTCAAGGCGTGATATGACGAATATATCGCCCGCGCGGAACTGATACGATTTTCTGTCGACATGGAACGCGCCCGCGCCGTTCTCGATGAGCCCTATCTCGAAGCAATTATGCAGATGGAGCGCTTTCAGTTCCGAGGGGATGCGGTATCGATAGATGATGAACGGATAGTCTTTCTCGAACGTGAGTTCCATGTGTCACCCGGGTATCCCTTACGGTATTTTCCTGAACCTCGTGGATGCGAGCAGTATCTCAAGCCCGAGGAATATGAGCGCAAGCACGATGAATATTCCGTAGAGCTCGCGGTAATCCGTCCGCCGCCGCTCCTTTATCTTCGTCTTCTCAAGCTCGTCGATGCGTTTATACACGCGGCTGAGCATTTCATTATTGCGCGCATTGAAGTACTCGCCGCCGGTCATGGATGCGATCTTCTTGAGCACTTCCTCATCGAGCGTTATCTGCATCTGCATGCCGCCGATGGCGACTATCTCGGTGCCGGGCTTCCCCACGCCGATGGTGTGTATGCGGATATCGAACGTGTTCGCTATCTCCGCCGCGGTGAGCGGGTCTATCTCCCCGGAATTATTATCGCCGTCGGTGAGCAGTACGATGACCGAGCTTTTCGCCTTGAGATTCTTGAGCGCGCCCACGCCGACGGCGATGCCGAGTCCGATGGACGTGCTCCCCGTACGAGCGGCATATATCTGGGTGAGGAGATTATTGAGTATCGGATGATCGAGCGTAAGCGGACATTTCACATGCGCCTCGGTGGAGAACGCCACGAGGCCGATATTGTCGTTCGGACGCTCGGAAACGAACGATGCTATCACCCTCTTCGCAGCTTCTATTCTGTTCGGTGAAAAATCCGTACCGTTCATGGTGGGCGACACATCGAGCACAAGCATGATGTTCACACCGTCAACGCTCGATTCGCCGACGCGCTTGGGCCCCTGCGGGCGGGCGAAGGCGATGATGAGCATGGCGAGCGCAAGGAGACGGAGCACGGACAGCGAATGCCGCAGGACGATGCCGGCGGTATTGCGCACGGACAGGAGCGTGTCGATGGACGGGAATCGCATCTCCCCACCGCTCCCGCGCGTAAGCCGCATCACATAGAACGCAATGAGGAGTGGATAGAGAAGGAAGAGCAGAAGCCCGAGCGGGTTTTCAAGTCGATACATGGTCAGCCATATTCCCCTCTTGAGGTACCAATTTGGCCCTCAAACTCTCAAATTCATTTTCGCTTAACTGGAACATGAAATCATCACCCTCGCCGAAGGGCATCGCAGGTCCGATAGCCGCCCTTTAGATCGTACGCATCGAACCCGTTCTGCATGAGAATCCGTGCCGCGATATACGACCGGAGCCCGACCGCACAATAGGTGACGATCTTCTTCCCTTTCGGCACGTCGCCGATGCGTGAACGCATATCGTCAACGGGTATATTGACCGCACCGTCGAGCATGCCGCGTGCGCATTCCGCAGAAGTACGCACATCGACAAGGACGTAAGCATCCTTCGGCAGCGCACGTAGCTCATCGTAGGACATATCTTTCATGACACCGTCGATGATGTTTTCAGCGACAAAACCGGCGAAATTGACCGGGTCCTTCGCCGACGAATACGGCGGCGCGTATGCCTGCTCGAATTCGGCAAGGTCACGCACGGAGCCGCCCATTTTCATATATGCGGCGATGACATCAATGCGCTTATCCACACCGTCGCCGCCGACGGCCTGTGCGCCGAGTATCTTCCCTTCGGGGGAGAACACGATCTTAAGCGACATCGGCGCGGCAGCGGGATAATACGACGCATGCGATGCCGGATGCACTATCCATGAACGGCAGGGTATCTTTTCCTTCACGAGCATCTTTTCCGAAGCACCGGTAAGCGCAGCGGTGCTGTCGAACACTTTCACGACGGCGGTGCCGATGCTCCCGGGATATTTTTTCTTATTTCCAAGCACGATATTATCAGCAGCGATACGCGCCTGCTTGTTCGCCGGTCCCGCAAGATACGTCGGCATCGCCTTCCCGAATATCGGGTGACAGAACGCGATGGCATCGCCTACCGCATAAATGGATGCATCCGATGTCTGCAGATACTCATTGACGAGAATGGCGTTCCGCTCGCCGCAATCAAGCCCTGCAGCCTTCGCGATGGCAGTATCCGGAGCTACGCCGATGGAGAGTATCACCATATCGGCAGTAAGCTCTTTCCCGTCCGAAAGCACGGCCGTAACACCGCTCGCGTCGCCTCGGAACGATGTCACGCTCACCCCAAGATGAAGTGCAACGCCTTTCGCGCGTATATGCTCATGAACAAGCACGGCCATATCACGATCGAACGGCGGCAATACCTGATCGAGCATCTCGACGATGGCGATCGAGGCGCCGCGCGCATGAAGGTTCTCCGCCATCTCAACGCCGATGAAACCGGCGCCGACGACGAGCGCACGCGATATTTTTTTCTCCGCGGCATACGCGACAATAGCATCCGTATCGGCGACATTGCGGAGCGTGAATATGCCCTTCGCATCGATGCCCGGTATCGGCGGCCGTATCGGCGCAGCACCGGGTGAAAGGATGAGTTTATCATACGTGTCAGCGATCATTTTTTCGGAGGCGATATCGCGGACGCTCATCGACTTTTTCACGCGGTCTATCTCTATCACTTCGTGACCGACGAACACATCCACATTGAAACGCTTCTTGAACGCTGACGCATTCTGCACGAAAAGCGCATTGCGCTCGCGTATCACCCCGCCGATATGGTACGGCAATCCGCAGTTCGCATAGGACATGAAGCCGCCGCGCTCGTACACGGTTATTTCTGCGCGTTCATCGAGACGGCGAAGCCGTGCCGCAGCGCTCGCACCGCCGGCGACACCGCCGACGATCAGATATCGTGACATAGGGAACTCCTTCTTCTGCCGTTGAACCAGCGCATAGTCATCACTTCCCGTCATTCCTTCTCAGGAGATAATAGACCGGGAACGGGTAATTGAGATCGGCCGGCGGACGCACATCGGTAAAGTCGACGCCGAAGAGCGTGCGCCGCACCTCGAATTTCTTCTCGATCGTATAGCGTGCGTTCGTAACGGCAGTAAGATAATTCGTCGTGACCCCGGCACCGCACATCGTCTTCGGAAAATCATCGACATGCGCGAGGAGTATGTAATCCGGACGCGCATTGTTCGTGAACGGCGGAACGGTTATCGTCATGCGCTTGCCCGCTACGTTCGTGAACGGCTCGAAGATATACCAATCCGACCAGCCGACGGGATAATACCCGAGGGACAGCCGCTCGCGCGCATCGCCTTTCAGATGGTCATAGACGGCGATACGCGGATCATGCATCATCCCCTTGAGATACGCGCCCGTATACCATAGTGAGGCAAGCGTACCGGCCGCGACCACGGCGACAGCCGCAAATGACATCTTCGGAAAGCGCGAACGGAGTTCATGTATCGCCATACCAACGGCGAACGCGAAGAGCGGGAAGAGATAGAGCGTCGGACGAATGAACATCGGGTCGGCATAGCCTTTCGCCATGGGATAGCCGTACACGATCATGAGCACGGCGAGCGGAATCGTGTAGCGGTAGAACCGCGGGACGAAAGCAAGGAATATCGCCGATGCATACCATATCGCCCAGAGGAACGGTTTCGTCCCCGACGGAAGGAGATAGGAGATATACGTCCACACGCGTCCGAGGTCGAGTATGCCGTCAACGGTCATCTTCGTTTTCGGAACGAATGATTTCTGATAATTGACCCATTTCCACGCGCTCTTGATATTGATGAAGAAGAACGGATCGGTGATGAAAAAACCGATAAGACAGGCTGCGCCGAGCAGAGCGAATGCCGGAAGCAGCGGAACCCGGATATCGTCATTCTCTGTCGTGCCGCCGCGGCGGATAATCCGAGCGCGCAAGAACAGCACTGCAGCCGGCAACACAAGCATGATGCCGGATGGATATCGAGCAGCCGTGGCAAAACCGGCCAGCAGCCCCGCGCAGATGATATACCGCCACAGATGACGCGTGGAGTACATGCGGAACGAGAGCATCATCATGACGACGACCATAGAGTTCACGATGACATGCTGCCGCATGTAGTGCGCATGTATCACCTCGAACGGCGCAAAGGCGAGCATGGCAGCGGATATGAGGGCGGCGAGCGGCGAAGCGGTCATACTGAACACGAGCAGAGCGATAAGCACTACGGCAGCGATGTCGAAGAGCGCGGTCGCTATTCGACCGGCGATAAGCATGGTCCTGTAATTCGTATCATACTTCACGAACTCATGCGGGAGCGCGGTAAGCACTCCGAACGCACGGAGCACGAGCGCTTCCGCGTAATACACGTAATGGGTGAACGTCCCCTCAAAATGGCCGCCGTCGGGTTCGAGATCGCCTTTGGCGATGTTTATCTCACCCACCGCCGTCATGAGCTGCGGCTCATCGGGATGGAACGATGCGCATTGAATTTCTTGTGTCGGTACGCCCCAATCGATGGCGACCATCCGGAGCGAAAAGGCAAATGCGGCTACTGCTGCAAGCGATGCGATGAAAATAACTTTCGTACGGATGCTCATCGGTACTCCATGAAGCGGCCATTATACAGTGTGGATGCGTCATTGCAACGGGAATGAAGGGGCGAGGATGCGTAACGATCAAGAACAAGGGCTCATGAGCCCTTGTTCTTTTCGATGGCGAGCAGCATGTTCGATCACCTGCTCGCTATCAACTTCGCCGCGTATTTCTTCCCGACACGCGGCTTCGGCACATCCTCATCGAACCATTCCCGGACATCGCGGTCAAGCGCATTGCCGTTCATATAATTGAATATCGCCGCGTTAAGGCCGTCGCCCATCCAGTCGAGCGGTTCCTTTTCATCGTACGCAACATCATTGTTCGCGAACGCCCCGCGCGTTCCGGTCACCGTAATACCGAGGTCTTTCGGGCGATGGAACACCTCGCTGTGTACCGTAAGTGCGAATCGATGCCAGTACGCGCTCTGCAATATACCGAGCGAGAACAGCTGCCGTACTATCTCAAGCGCATCGACAGTATCGGTGTCAGTCGCCGAGGGGAAACCATACATGAGATACGCATGCGTGAGTATGCCCGCTTCGCTGAAATTGCGGAGCGTACATGCCATTTCGCCGATAGAGATCCCCTTGTTCATGTTCGTAAGTACCTGGTCCGTAACGCCTTCAAGCCCGCCCGTCACCGCGACACACCCGCCCCGCTTTACCGCAGCGCACAGCGCCCTCGTCCATGAGCGGTCGAAACGCACATTGCCCCACCACGTCGCCGTCATCTTCCGTTCCAGAAGCGCTTCCGAGAATGTGCGCATGACGTTCGCCGGCATGGCCTCATCGACGAAATGGAATGCAGATATGCCGATACGCTGCTGTATCTCGGCAGCCTGATCTGCAAGTGCGCTTCCCGTCGACGGTGCGTAGCGGCAGATATAATCGAGCGTCGTATCGCAGAACGCGCAGCGATGCCAATAGCAGCCGTGTGCGGCACGCAGTTTCGCATAGCCGCGCTCCGACCAGATGCGGAACATCGGATTACACGACTCCATGAGCGTGATATACCGATCGAGCGGAAGTCCGTCGTAACGCGGCGCACCATGATCGATGGGCAGAGCATCCGCCCCCTTTATGAAACGGACGGCGCCGTTCTCACGCACGAATGTCCTCACGAGATCGCCGCCGGATGTGATGCGGTCGATGAGCGCAAGCAGCGGGCCTTCACCGTCATCGAGCGTAATGTAGTCGACGAGATCAAAAATGCGGGCATCGGAAAGCGAACGAAGCTCGGTGTTGACATAGCCCCCGCCGATAACAACAGGCATCGACGGATGATGCTTTTTTATCCATTGCGCCGCCGTAAGCGCGCCGAAGAGATTGCCCGGGAACGGTATCGTTATCCCGGCAAGCGAGACACCGGAAAGATCGCATGCGGCAAGCGCCTCGCCGAGCAGCGCACTGATGATATCCTCATTACCGAGCACGCGGTGTATCTCGTCGAACGTCGATGCACAGCGCCCGATGCGTTCACGGTATCGCCCGAGCCCGAAGTCCGGCAGCACGGTCGATCGCGCAAGATCATGGATATCATCGATATAGAGCGACGCGAGATGGACAGCGGCATCGGTCAGCGCAAGGGATGAGAACGAGATTTCGGCAAGCGATGCGAAACGCGGGCCCTCAGGCAGAAAGTCGCGGGTGATGATGCGGCGTGCGAGTGACACATCCTTCCCCTGAAGAAAACGAATGACCGCATCGATGGTATCACAGTAGGCGTCCCTGTCCCGAAGGAAGCGGCGCACTTCCTTTTTCTTCGCGAACGTACCGGCGGCAACGTCATCGAAAAGCCGCGAGAGCCCGTCGCGTGAGAAGAACCGGAGCGCGGTATCGATGCTCAGATCGTATTGGCGGACCGTATGGCCGCGGCGCACGAGCGTGCCCGCGAGGAACGGTGTTGCCGCATAGGGGGCGGACAACTGCGTGAACGGCGGAGTGATAAGGGCGATGGTCGCCATGGGTTATCGATGTTTGGAGAGCGGGCTTCTACCGCCCTTGCGCTCAAAGCGCGACGCACAGTCCCGTCCGAAGGCATGCGCATCGAACGGCTCATGTATGCGGTACTCATCATCGAACGCACGAAGCGTATCCTCATCGACGGCGCGGAGCGCGAACCGTATCTCGCTGCCGGTTATGGTAATGCATCCGGCGAACGGCGCATCATAGACCGGATTGAAATCGCGGAGGAACGCATCTTCGATGGCGTAGATGCGCTGCGACGCGGCATCGATGACCCCTGCGATCGCATCGAGAACGGCACGGTTCTCACGGTGTGCAACGACGGCAATGCCGTCCCTGAGCGCAGGGAGCATCGCATCCATCGATATTATCTCGGTGATAGAGCGGTCGTAGGACATGCGCCGCACATCCGTCTCCGGATAGAAGACAGCATCGACGGAGCGCATGCCCTCGATGCCGATGAGCATCCCGATATCAGGCGATACGGGGGTATAGACGAGATCGGAGCGCATGAGCGATGCCTGCGTGCGCTGACGCTTTGCATACACGCCGACGCGGCTCCCCGGTGCTATCGATCGGAAGCCCTCCCCGCTCCGGGAAAGAAAGGCTTCACGCCCGCTGCCGCGGCCGACGACGCCGGCAAGTGCCAGCGGGAACGGGAGCTCGAGCGGAAGTATCTCCAGCGGCAATGCCGCACAGTCAACGATGCCTTCGACGATATGATCGTGTATCACCCGTGCCGGCAGCTCGAACGATACCCCGGCCGCAGTGAACATATGCGGGGCTATCTTCATCGCATCGGCACGGTCGGCAAGCGCCAGGGGCTGCGTATAGATGCGCTCCTTCATGCATTTCGAGAGTATTTTTTTCACATACTCGGCCTGCCAGGTAAAGAGCGCGCCGTCAAAATGGCCGACGATTATCTCGCTGCGTGGCATGCGCCGTCAGAACTCGAAATCGAGCGAACGTTTTTTATCGGATTTTCTATGATACTTATCGAGCACGCTGTCGCTCCAGTCCGTCTGTTCCTTGTCGAGCTGACAGCGCGAGCAGACGTCAAGCGGCGTCGTACCGCGGATGAAGTATTCATCGATCGTCTTGCGGCAGTACTCCGTCGGTATCGCGCCGCTCTTCCTGCAGACGCGTACGGACACCACCTCACGCGGCTTCTTGAAGTCCATATATCGGGTACCAGTGAGCGCCTTCTTCATGAATTCGCCCCACACCGGAGCGGCTATCTGTCCGCCGGCTCTATCGCGTCCGAGCGAGAGCTCGTTCCTGTCGAAGCCCATCCATACGCAGGACACGAGCTGCGGCGTGTAGCCGATGAACCATGCATCGCGCCAGTCGCTCGTCGTACCGGTCTTCCCCGCGGCAGGGCGGGAGAACCCCGTTTTCTCGATAGCTGCGGATGCGGTCCCTTCGGTGACGACATCCTTGAGCATATCGGTCACGATGAACGCGGCCTCCGGCTCGATAAGACGCTTCTTCCCGCCCTTCACGTGATACATCTTCTGCTGTTCCTGCTCGAAGCTGTCGATGAGATTATCATTACGATCTGCCACATACCGTATGGCAAGCGGACGCACTTCCTCGCCTCCGTTCGCGAGCACCGCGAACCCCGTGGTGAGCTCGAGCGGAGAAACGACCCCGGTACCGAGCGCGAGCGTCAGGTTCTTCGGGAACATGCGCCGCTGCATCGACAGCGTCTCGGCGTTGAATATGGGCGTAACGAACTTTATGAGCGTATCGATACCGAGCGCATCAAGGATTTTTACGGAAACGACGTTGATGGAATTCTTAAGCGCATAGCGGAGCGGCACGGGGCCCTTGTGATCGCCCGAATAGTTCTCCGGCACCCACATATTCCCGTCGTCGAGGGGATATGCCACCGGTGCATCGATAACCTCTGATGACGCGGTGAATTTCCTGCTTTGTATGGCGTATGAATAGAGGAACGGCTTGAACGCGCTTCCCGCCTGCCGGCGCCCCTGTGTAGCACGATTGACCTGATTGTTCGGGGTGAATCCGCTCCCGCCGATCATCACTGCGATGTGCCCGGTGCGCGGCTCCATGGCGATGAGCGCCCCCTCCACTTTTCTCGCAATATCATCGTCCTCATCCTGCATCGCTTCATACACAAGGGCGTTCACGTCGCTCACGCCGAGTATAAGCGATACCTCATAGAGCGGGAGGAGCACATCCTTATTGAGCTTGCTCTGCAGCCCCGACTGTATCTTCGTTTCTCCGATGTTCACCGGCACGCCGAACAATGTCGTCAGGAGGTCCACGCTGTCAAGGAGCGTCTGCCCGAACGCTTCTTCGAGCACCTTGCTGTAGCGGGCATAGAATTCGTTCTGCTCATCGAGCCCCTTTTTAAGGGCCTCGGCGGCCGCGGCCTGCTTCTTCAAGTCGAGCGTCGTGTAGACCTTGAACCCTTCATTACGGACACGCTCAGGGCTGTATTTCGCCTCAAGCACCTGCCGAACGTATTCGGTGAAGTAGGGCGCTTTGTTATCGGTGTCGGAATACGCGGTTGCACCTTTCTTCTTTATACGGTACTGATACTCCGTCCAGAACGCCTCATACGACTCGTCGCGTTCCTTCGTGCTGATGAAACCGAGGTCCGTCATACGCGAAAGGACGAGGCGGTGCCGGCGCATGGACTTGGTGATATTGTTCACCGGCGAATATTCATTGGGGGATTTCGGGAGCGTTGCGAGGAGTGCGCATTCGGCGAGCGTACAGCTTTTCGCATGCTTGCCGAAATAGAATTTTGCCGCCGCCTCGACACCGTAGGCCGAGTGCCCGAAGAATATCTGATTGAAATAGAGCGTAAGTATCTCTTTTTTCGTATACTTTCGTTCTATCTGCAGCGCGCACCATGCTTCCTGTATCTTCCGATAGAACGTCTTCCTGCGGCTGAGGAAGATGTTCCTCGCAAGCTGCTGCGTGAGCGTGCTCGCCCCCTGTTTCTTGCTGAGCGTGAGCACATCGACTACCACCGAACGAAGGATACCCCAGACATCGATGCCGATATGCTTATAGAAGTCATTGTCTTCCATGGCAACGACGGCATTGATGAGATCCGCGGGTATATCGTCGAATTCGATGAGGTCACGTTTTTCTGCAAATATCTCCGCTATCGTCTCACCGCGCACGTCGAGTATCTTCGTCGGTAACGTCGGCCGGTAATTCTCGAGCTTCGCGATATCCGGCTGGGTTCGCACCGCCGCCACAAGGAGGCCGAGGAATATCCCGGCAACGACAGCTCCGATCATGACGAGGGCAAAGAAAAAACGCTCAATACGCCGTATCGTGAGCGCATCGTAATAACGTTTGAGCGTACGAAGGCGGAGAGCGACCCATTTCCCAGGACGCGTACCGATGAACCATGTATAGCGTTCACGTATCGCAGCGGCAAATATAATGAAGAATTGTCTCATGCGCAGTAACTGACGCCTATATTACCATGGAAATTCCATATTACAAGTAGCGGAAGCGTACGGATATCCTGCACCGCGTCCGACGCCGCGTCGCTTGACTCGCGCGCGGGTACTGCTATACTATCCGGGGTGTTCTCAAGCGACATGTCGGCCCCATGCCCAAGGAAATACGATGGTTGTCCAATCGAATATCGGAACGCCGATAGAAAACGGCCCGAGACTGTTCTTTCTTGCCGGCAAATTCGACCGCACATACTCAATGCGCATACTCAAGGGCCTGAGCACCGTTGCCGCTCGCCGCGGTTCACCGGTGATCGCTTTCGAATTGACCGACGGGGTGACCACGTTCGATTGGGAAAGCTGGCGCGCCGCATTCGCCGGCACCTTCGATGCTGCGGCCGTACTTGCCACCGGTGCGGGGGCAGTCGTCGGCAGCGAAAATCTCATCGCAAAGGTCATCGAACCGCTCCGCGGCACGCCCCTCGTGACGATATCACGGAAAATACCCAATGTACCGGCGACGATAAGCGACAGCAGGAACGGCATCGCCGCCGCTGTCGATCACCTTGTCACGCATCACGGGTATAAACGCATCGCCTTCATCAAGGGACCACCCGGGAACGACGAAGCCGAACGTCGATTCGAAGGGTACAAGGAAGGGCTTGCGCGCAACGGCATACCGTTCGACGGTTCGCTCGTTGCCGACGGGGCGTTCTCCCCGGTCATGGGCAAAAAGGCGGCACAGCTTTTATGGGAAGAACGGCGATGCGGTTTCGATGCCGTCATAGCCGCGAACGACAGCTCCGCCCTCGGCGCCGAGGAATATCTCAGATCGAAACGTCTTGTGTCGGGAAGGAATTACGCCCTTATCGGGCACGCCGACAGCGAGGCCGCGCGCCATAACGCGGTACCGCTCAGTACTGTCCGGATGAAGATAGAAGAGCTCGGTGAAAGCGCCGCACATCAGCTCATCGAGATGCTTGCAGGGAACACCCCTGCCGATATCACATTGCAGTCCGACCTTATCATCCGGAAATCCTGCGGCTGTTTCAACGCCGTTGCGCAGAACAGATCGGATGCCGAATATGATGACAGGCACGCCTGGAAGGAATCCGTACGCACCGGGATGTTGGCCGCGCTCGGACGCTCGATGCTTTCCGAAACGGCGATCTACGCCGGTCTTGACAGCGCGCTTACCGCGCTTTCCTGCGGGCTGTCCTCCGACCAGGAAGAGAAGGTCTTCCTCGAAGCGATGCACGCGATGTTCTCTGCCGAGATACGTTCGGGCGGGGACATCACCGCGTGGTACCAGGCACTCGCTGTCATCTCCGGGAACCTCTCGCCGAAATTCTTCGAGGAACGGAGCATGCGCACGATCGAACGGGCTGTCGCTCAGGTGCACGGTTATATCGGCGAAAAGATACTTTCACACCAGGTCGGCACGGGGGCGACGCTTCGTACGGAACTCGGATCGATACGATGGCTCACGCGTACTCTCAATGCGGCACGATCGGAAGCGGACATTGCCGCTGCGCTCAAAGGCGGTACCGGTTACCTCACCATTGACAGCGGTCTCATCGCGCGTTTTCCCGCACCGATACCGAGCAGCGGGTGCGCCGAGACCGCCGCCGTCATTGCGACATGGGGGAACGCGCCGGCCCTGCCCGAGGGAGCGCTTCCTGTTGGACGCATCATCACCGAATCGGCAGCGCAGAGCGTGCTCATCATACCGCTCGCCGTTTCGGGGACCACGTTCGGTTTCGGAGCCTTCAGCATCACCTACCGCGAATCGCTTACCTATGATATTCTCGCGGATGCGATCGCTGCCGCGCTGAAGCGCATCGCGGGCGGCTGATGGCGGCGAACATAAAGACGCATTATCATCTGGCGGAATATGCCGCGGCGGATTTTCCGTTCCGGATCATCGATGTGGAAGAACCGTCGCTGCCGCTGCACTCGCATGATTTCTATGAGATATTTCTCGTGCGCTCGGGTTCGGCGATGCATATGCTCGAGCACGGACACCATCGGCTCACCGCAGGCGATATCGTACTGATAAATCCGTTCGAACGCCACGGCTTTCATCTCAATGAAGGGCCGCTCCTCATCACCAATATCATGTTCTCGGGCGATCTTTTCACGAACGCGCTTTCCCCGTTATCCACGCCGCTCGCGCCGTTCTATCTCAGCGCCAGAGGACATACCTATGCCCGCGCGGAGCGAACAGCGGCCATCGCGATCGTCAACGCGATGCAGGATGAATTCTCCGCCGCGCGCGCCTGCTACCGTAATGCGATCGCAGGGCTTCTCATGCAGCTTCTTGCGGTCATCGAGCGGTCCTTCTCGGCGGGGCGGACGGACCGAAGCGCCGTCGGGCCGATGGGCGCGGTGCTTGCACATATTGACGCGCATTTTACGCAGAACATAACGCTCCGTATGGTCGCCGACATCTGCGGACTGAACAGTACATATGCGAGCGAGCAGTTCAAGCGTTTCACCGGAAAACCGTTCAAGCAGTATCTCATCGGCAAACGCGTGCAGTACGCCATTCATCTGCTTGAGACCACGAAGGAGAATGTAAGCCGCATCTGCGCGAAGGCCGGCTTCAATGATATCGCGAATTTCGAACGGACATTCAAGCGGTATGCGGGAAGACCGCCGCTGTCGTTCCGTCAGTAGACGAGAACATTATCTGAGCTGTATCTTTCCGCCGGCGGGGGGCATATCGGGCATGCCGCCGCGCGGCACGACGATGCGGTTCTGCTGCTCACGGCGCATCTCGCGTATCTCCTGCATCATCTCATCGAAGGCCTTCTTCATGCCGTCGGGGAATTTCTTGAACGCGTCCTCGACGCTTGCCGCTTCGAGAGCGAACGAAAGCGGGAGCTGCCCCATTTCCGTGACGATGCTCGCCTGTCCGGTATAGAGCACGGCTCGTGCGGCGTCCTTCGTGCCGTCCGGTTTCACCGGTGTCATCACGCGAATGGTCGCCACACCGAGATCGGAGAACGTCTCCTCACGGTAGAGCGATGCCATATTGACCTTTATCTCTTTGAGCGGATGCGGTTGCTGTTCTGCCATGATATTTTCCTTACACTGAGGATCGAATGAAGTATATATTAATTTCAGGATTTTCGCTACCCATTGCCATTATATTTTCATCATCAAGCAATTTTGTATCTGATGCGGTTCTCCGAAGCCGTTTATTCTCATACTTTCGTATGAGACCGCGGCGGTGGATAAATATCATACCTTTGTACGATAGGCAACATGCCGATGCAGTATAGAATCTTCCTGTCAAAATCATTGACAAGGAGTTTTTGTATGAAATCGAAAAAGATCATGATCGTACTGGCCGGAATTGCGGCAATGATCATCGCGGGATGCAGCTCGTATCAGAAAGACCTGCTGCCGTCGATCAAATCTGTCGCATTGCTGAGCGTGACCGTGGGCACGGACATTCACCGGCCGGACCTGCCCAAACCGAACAGCGGCGGCATCACCCTGATCAACCTGGGGAAGACGGAGAATTTCGATATGAAGGCCGTGGCAAATAATCTGAAGGATATCATGCGTTCGCCGGAAGCACGATTCCCCTTCCAACTCGCCCCGGAAGATATCGTTTTTTCCGCAAAATCGGTAAAAGACACCTTGAAGCCGATGATGGTCTCATTCGCACCATTCGTTGAAGCAGAAGGATATTCGCGGGTGCAGGAAGATTCTGGCGATGTGCCGAATGCGGTAAAAGACCTGCCGCCGACCATCGATGGCGTGGGATTCGTTCACGCGAAATATTCTATCCTGAAAAAAACGCAGGAATTCCTGTTCGATAATGGCACAGCGTCCGTTGCCGTAGAGGTCACGGTCTATGTCAAGAGCAGGGCGAACAAAGGTGTTGTGGCTAAGTCCGCTCGTGTGGAATCGGGCCCCCTCCTCAAATTTGAGGCGAAAAGCCGGATAGACACCTCGAATTTCGTCGATGTCTGCAAGGATATTAATGCAAAAGCCATCGCAGAGATCATGAAGACGATAAGCGAATAGGTCCGCAGCGAAAGTTATGGATACCGCATATGTCGTTCGCATATGCGGTATCTTTTTTTTTAACAGGAACGAACGTAACTGTCCCGTAATTCAAGAAAAGCAGGAGTAAAAGAAGATGAAAAAGATTCTCACATCAGTAATGGCGGTCTGCATTCTCGCGGGGACGTCATTCGCTTCGCTTCAATATGACAGCAGCCTGTTCATGATGAGGAACGACACGGATTATCTGCAAGACCCGCTCTTTATTTTCAAATTACAGAAGAACGTTGCCGATCTCAATTTCTCGCAGGGATATCTCGGCGCCGGCATAGGGCTTACCGGCCCGGTACGCCTTGGTTTCTATCTGCGGGACAAAGAAAGCATGTCGTCAAGCTCGCCCATCACAACGACGCTATTGACGAATTTTGCAGGCATTGGCACGAACGCCAATATAACGACAACGACATCGGGCACATGGAACGATACATCCGTTCGCAGCTTGAACGCCGTTGTAGGTTTCGATGGCATGAAGTTCGGCATACTTGGTAACTTTGCCATGAACCAGAACGCATACGGCGGCTCATTGAATTTGACCGGCACCCCAACGAACAGCACCATGCTGGAAGTACCCGCGGTGGCCGGCGGCATGATATCGAACCGGCTTTCGACGAATTATAACGGCGGGATGATCAATAACTCATCGTATGTACTGACGATCACGCCGGCGCTGATGATGGGAGATCTGATGATCTATCTGCCCATCACCGGCGGAATATACAATGCGCGAACGAATTACAATCTAAATGCCTCCAATGAGTTCATGCCTACCCCCACGAACTTTGTTTTCGACGAAGCCCTTCTCCGCATCCCGATGTCGAACTATACGAGCAACCAGATCAGCCTCGGCGATTTTGGGACCTATCGTATCGGCATTGCCCCCATGGTCCGTATCATCTCGGCATCTGATACCATAAAGTTCGAACTGATGGGACAACTGAACATCGCCTGCAGTATAATGGGCTCCACCACAGCCGCTCTTGATTATCGGGCAGCAACGACAAATATCATGTTGGCTGCGACACAAATCACGCACGCGATATCGAACGTGACGTATCGCAGCGGCTACATGTCGCTACCTATCACTGCCACGGTATATCCGTTCATGCTTGCGCGCGTGACCGAAAATATAAAAGTGGGTATCGGCGCCTACCTTACCGGAGGATACACGCACACCAGTTACGAGGACGCAGCGACGAACTTTACACTGTTCATTACGAATACCTATACGAGAACGCTCACCACCCCGAACAATAACAGGTCAGCCGTGTCGATAGGCGCATGGAATGCAAGCGCTGCGCTGCCGCTCTATACGGAAGTCGCCCTGGCGGAATTCATTACATTGCGCGTTGGCGGGGCGGTAAGCTACAACTTCACCAGCACGACGACCACGACGGTATCGAAGGTCGACGATTTCCAGTATATCTCCGTATCAACCAATACAGGCGGTGGTTCGGTGACGACCAATTACACTGGCCCAAAGGCCGAAACCGCAAGCGCATCGTCAACGTATACGTCGACATTGAACACTATATTCTCGGCAGGACTGAGCTTTACTCCGATCAAGGACCTTCAGATCGATCTGAATCTGAGCGTACTTGGTGCCGGTGCCGACATCATGAATACAGCGAACTGGGGGATCGAAGCGATCTATCGTTTTTAAACCTCCGCTTTTCCGAAAGAAAAGGCCGTCCGCTGTGCGGGCGGCCTTTTCTCATTATCGCCGCTGCGCCTTCACGGCGTATCCCGCATATCATAGCACAAGAGCCGCATCGATGTGCCGTCCTTCCCGCGCCTGTTCTGACAGACATAAAGAAGCCCGCGCACTATCACCGGCGGCGTCCATGTCTCGTTCGCATGGAACAGCCGGGAACGTGAGAGCTCGCGATACCCGCCCGGCGAAAGGTCTATCCAGAGCACATGCCCCTCTTCCCCCAGACATAGGATGCGTCCGTCAACCTGCAAGAGCGAACAGAGATATGTCCCGGCATCCTCGTCCGCGCCCTCGCTCCACGTCGGCTGCGTACGCCAAAGCTCGCGTCCGCTCGCAAGCTCCGCGCAGAAAAGAAATGCATTCCCCGGCCCGTGGCCGTCAACACCGTAGAGATATCCTTCCTTTATGACAGGCGTCATGAAATGAACGCCGATGGAATCGTTCGTCCATACCGGTTTCATACCGTCCGGCGTTATCGAAAAGAATGCGCTCCCGGTGCCGTAGCATTCTGATATGAACACTCGTTCACCGTCGATGAGCGGGCTCGCCGCGTTCACTGATTCCCGTTTTTTTCCGCGCCAGGGGAATGATGCGCGAATCCTCCCGCTCGCCGGGTCTATATCGATAAGCCCGCCTGAGGGCGGCGTACTCTCCCCTCCTGCGAACACGAACACATGCCGCTCACCGCGAATTGTCGTCGGTATCGGCGAGGCATAGCTCGGCCCCCACTCGTTGCCGGAAGCCCAGATCATTTTTCCCGTTCGGCAGTCGAAAGCTGCCGCCGTCGCGCCCGGCGCCCCGACATTGACGATGAGCATGCCGTTCTCGACAAGCGGCGTCGCCCCGACCCCGAAGAAATTTTGTTTCAGTTTGAAATCAGATATGATATCTTTCTTCCATAAAATTGCCCCACTCGCCAAATCAAGCGCATGCAGCATGCCCTCGACGCCGATGACGAACACAATGCCATTATCGATCATCGGGCTTGCACGCGGACCGTGATCCCTGCGATACCGGTCCTTATAGGTCATAGCATATGCGAAACGCCAGTATCGTTTTCCCATTGCCGCAGAAAG
This sequence comes from Spirochaetota bacterium, assembly GCA_038043445.1. Classification (NCBI taxonomy): domain Bacteria; kingdom Pseudomonadati; phylum Spirochaetota; species Spirochaetota bacterium. Next base: position 22,574 of record JBBTBY010000112.1, on the reverse strand, counting down.
GCAATCCACAACGGTCTCATTCCCCGCCCGATGGAAAAGTATGAGCCGATCGCCGTGTATGACCGGCGAAGCATACCCATCACCTTTCGGTATTTCCCAGACAAGGCGCGGCACATTCGGTGACAGCGTTCTTGCGAGCCTTGTTTCACGTGAGGTCATATTGTGCCGCGGGCCTAAGAATATCGGCCAATCCTCGGTGACGGCATCAGCGGCAAGCGGTTTCGGTGCGACGTGGAAGACAGCATCGGACTGTGCGGACAATGGAAAAATGAAAAGGGATGCGAATAGCAAATATCGTGATGCACGCATGTGCAGAAGCCGCCCCCTCTTACGAAAGTATGATGTCATCGAGCTTGCGCTTGGGCACATGATGCGCGCCGTCCGCCGTACGATAGTACTTCGTATCGCCGCCGGTTGGAATATCATCGATAATGACCGTTTCCGCCGGTTTCCCGAGCGCGATGACGAGCAGTATATCGTACCTGTCCGGAATGGAAAGCGCTTTTGAAAGCGGTATCCGTTTCACATTGCCTATCATGCAGCCGCCGAGCCCTTCTTCCGCTGCGCTGAGAATAATGCTTTGCGCCGCGATACCATGATCTATGCCGGCGTCTTTCTTTATCTCTTTATCAAGCAGAATGATGATATATGCGCTCGGACGTTCCCCTTCCTTCGGACCGCCCCATTCCTTGAGAAGCGCGGCCCAGAGCAGGTTCGGGGATATCAATGCATTGCGCTCCGGGGTATTGGATAGCATGAATTTCAGCGGCTGTGAGTTCCCGCCCGTCGGCGAAAGCCGCGCGCCGTCGATATACTTCCGGAGCGTTGCCGTATCGATCGCATGACTTTCATCAAAGCGGCGATAGCTTCGACTTTTCCTGATGAGTTCCTGCATCATGGGCGCTACACTCCTGATGTCGCCTTGCTGATGATGAACTATACACGAATTCCATTCTGCGTCAATCTCCTTTAAACTGTCGCGAAAATAGAGAACAGCGGGCTGCAACCCGCTGTTCTCATCGATTCTAATTGAATTTTGATGCTCATTATCCTTCGTTATTGGCAAATAGTCTTTTCGCAAAAGTCTCTTAAGATGCCCCCCTCATCAATGATGATCACCGCTTGACTTCCGTTGGTTTCATGCATATATTCGTCGTACAATATTATTATACATGGTTCACTATTATTGAATATGATACAAGTCATAGATAGAACATTCACCATCCTCGAATTCCTGGGAAAAGGGCCATCCGGCCTCAGGCTTATCGCCGAAGCGGTCAAGCTCCCCAAGAACACCACGAGCAATATACTCAAATCGCTCAAGGACCGGGGATATCTGGTGAAGGATGCCGACGGGATATACGCCCTTTCGGACCGATTTTCCGTGCTCACGTTCAAATCGCATATCGATCCATCGGTACTCGAAAGCGCGATACGGAACCTTTCCGTGTCTATCCGGGAATCGGCGGTCATCGCGGAGCTGCGCGGAATAGAACGATATACCGTGGCAAAAGCGGATGCCGACCGCGAAGTGGCCGTGAGCATGGACGTTTTCCGCGCTCGTTCATTCTACGGTCTTGAAACATCATGGATGCTGCTCGCCTTCTCCGACGATGAGACACGCAGTGCCGTCATCAAAGCGCGCGGACTCCCGACATCGGAAGAACGTGAGCATGCACAGACAAAAGAAAAGGTCATCGCATTGCTCGATACGATACGCCAAGACGGCATCGTCATACGCGTCAAGAACGAGACCGCCGTGCTGAGCGTTCCTGTTATTGAAAAGAGCGGGAGCGCACGCTTTGCCATCGGCGTCTTTCTCCCGGCAAGCAGATATATCGGCGATCACAAAGTTCATATAGAAAAAGCGATGCGGGAAGCCGCACGCTCGCTCGCACAGAAAATAAATACATCAGGAGCAGTACGATGAAAGACATGAAACTCACACTGGACGTAAAGAAGTTCGCACGAGAGATCGGAAGCGATCTTGTCGGCGTCTCGAACATCGAGCGCTGGATAAAAGCCCCCATCATGATGAGCCCGCAGGGGATACTCCCCACGGCGAAGTCGGTCGTCGTCTGCGCGGTACATCACCCCGATGCATGTATCGAACTCGGCGGACGCCCGTCCCCGCAGGATATCGGCCCCTATGCCGTGCAGTATACGATGAACAATCGCCTCGACCTCATCGCGTTCAAGATCGCGCGCCTCCTTGATGATAAAGGATACAAGACCGTTCCCATAGCATCGAGCAATATATGGCGCTATCGGCCCTACAAGGAATTGACGGCGATATTCGCACCGGACATCTCGAACATCTACGCACCGGTCACCGCCGGCCTCGCCGATCTCGGCTGGAACGGGCTCGCGCTCACGCCTGAATTCGGCGCACGCAACCGGTTCATATCCATCATCACCGAAGCCGCCCTCGCGCCCGATCCGCTCCTCGAACCGGGCAGCGTCTGCGACAAATGCATGGACTGCGTGAAGCATTGCAAGACGAACGCGTACCGCAAGGAAGTGAACGGAACGAACGTGCTCGAGATAGAGGACAAAAAATACAAGTTCTGCAATAAGAATCTCTGGCGCTGCGCCTGGGGCGAGCATTTCGATCTCGACCTCGATCTCCCCATACCCGAAAAAGTGGATGAGAAGGCCATCCTTGAGAACGTGAAGAAACACGGCATGCGCGGCGGCGAGATGGGAAGCTGCCTGCGCTGGTGTCTGCCAAAAAACTTACGCGTGAGCGAACCGTCGTATACCGACACCTGGCGCCGCAAACGTCACGTTACACCGAACGATACGCCGGTGCACCGCGACATCATCGATACCGTCGTCGGCATGGGGTACCGTGCACATCTCGATCTCATCGGTTTTACGGATGATAAGACGCTCGCGGACGGCGGTGTGCCGCTCCCGGAGCATCTTCCGGACGGCAAAAGCGCCATCGTGCTCGGCATCAAAACGAATCTCCCCAAAGAGGCCGCTGATCGCGGATCACTTTCAGGAAAATACGGCGAGAGCGCAGGCTTCTGGCTTCACTTCGCTGCATACGATATGACGCGCTATCTCGAACGGCTCGGCTACAGCGCCGTTGTGCAGACGAAGATCGACAACGATAAGGTCGCCGCATTGCACGGCTTCTCGAAAGGTGCGCAGTCTTCATCAAGCTCGACGATAGATCACGCGACACATGCGACGAAGATCGAGGGCGATGCGGGCGATGATATCACGCTCATCACCACCATCGTAACGAGCGCGAATTTCACGAAGGAAACATTCGATTTTTCCGCAGAGGAACAGTCCCTGGAAAAACTATCGCTCACCGACGCCGTCACCGCGGCGGCGAAGGAAGCGGGCGCCGATCTTGTCGGCGTGTCGCCTGCGTCACGGCTTGATGCGCTTGTGAAGGAACTGCGTACGGTGAAAGAAAATGAAGAGATACTTACCGCGAAGGACAAAAATACACGGTATATGGATTTTAATCCGGAGATAACGAGCACCTCGCGTCATCTCAGAACGACCGATGAATATCTTAAGGGCGCGAAGAACGTCCTTGTCATCGGCATTCACTATCCCGAAGCTGTCGTCGAACGCGCGGAAAAACCGCCGGCTGAGGCGGTGGGGCCGTATGTGTTCACATCGTATCAGACCTATCGCATGCTCGGCATGGCGGCGCTTGCGGTGACGAAAAAGCTCGCAAAGATGGGCTACCATGCCGTCTGGTCCTACGACATGATCGGCATCGCCTCGCAGGTGGGCAATCCCCGCGGCTATATCGCGGATGCGACAGCGGGTGCATTCGAAGCTGTGTCAGCCGGCCTCGGCGAACTGACCTATAACGGAACGGTGAACACAAAAGAGTACGGGATCAATCAGCGCTTCGTCACTATCGTTACCGATGCGCCGCTCACCGCTGCCCCGCTCAAATATGAAGCGAAGATCGAAACCACATGCAAAGCCTGCGGCAAATGTCTTACCGTATGCCCGGCGAGTGCGCTGTACAAAGACAAAGCGGTATCGCTCTCCATCGACGGCGGAAAGGCGACGTATATCTACCGCAACACGAAGAAATGCGACTGGTCATGCAAATACGCGCTCTGCGGGGAAGACGGCATGAAGTACATCGGCGCACAGACGAAATTCGTTAAACCGCCGGAAGCTGTCGACGACAAAAATCTCGCCGAAGCGCTTCGCGGAACCGACCCGATACAGAAGTACCGGCCGGTGACGGCGGAAAGCTGCATCATTCACTGTCCGCTTGCAAATGGGGAAAAAATATAGTGTCCTCCCTCGAAAAAAAACCGCATATCGTTATATTCAATCCTGACGAAATGCGCGCTGACGGGATGCGCCATCTGGGAAATCCGGCAGCGGCAACTCCCAATCTCGATTCTGTTACGGCTGTTGACGGCGTATCGTTCAGCGGAGCGTTCTGCCAGAACCCGGTGTGCACGCCGAGCCGCTGCAGCTTCATGAGCGGCTGGTATCTGCACGTACGCGGGCATCGCTCCATGACATACATGATGCAGCCCGATGAACCGGTGCTGCTGAAGACATTGAAAGACAGCGGGTATCATGTATGGTGGGGCGGCAAGAACGATCTTATTCCCGGCGAGAGCTCATGCGAACCGTACTGTCATGAGCGTTTTCAGGCAAAGCGTGAAGGCACCCGTAACGACAGAAAACTGCAACCGTTCCGCGCAAATGATAACGCGCATGCGTGGCGTGGTGAACCGGGAAGCGATACGTACTATTCGTTCTTTGCCGGCAAACTCGATACCGCAGGAGATACAGTTCATTATGATTCTGACTGGGCTGTTGTCGATGAAGCGATAGCGCAGATAAAGAACCGCCCGACGGATAAACCCCTGTGCCTGTTCCTTGCCCTCTCCTACCCGCATCCGCCCTATGCTGTTGAAGACCCATGGTTCTCCATGATAGACCGTACAAAGGCGCCGCCGCGCATCCGCGAATGGCAGGGAAAATCCGGCATGCTGAGGGGCCTCCATGAGCGGCTCGGCATGGATGGCTGGTGCGAAGAGCGTTGGACGGAGCTGCGCGCGGTGTATTACGGGATGTGCGCACGCGTCGATCATCAATTCGGCATGGTGATGAGCGCGTTGCGCGAAGCGGGGATATACGACGACACGGCGGTGTTCTTCTTTTCCGATCACGGTGACTTTGCCGGCGACTACGGCGTCGTTGAAAAATCGCAAAACACGTTCGAGGATGTGCTTACACGCGTGCCATTCGTGATAAAGCCGCCCAAGGACATTCCTGTCAGGCCCGGAGTACGCGATGCACTCGTCGAGCTCATCGATTTTCCTGCAACGGTTCTCGAACTAAGCGGTATAACACCCGGCTATTCACATTTCGGCAAGTCGCTCATACCGCTCATGCAGGGAGTTGACACAACACACCGGGATGCGGTATTCTGTGAGGGCGGGCGGCTCGCCGGAGAGCGGCATTGCACCGAAACAACCGCGGGCAATGATGAGCCGAGCGGCATGTATTACCCGCGTGTCATGATGCATCGAAGTGAATCGGGCGAACACGGCAAGGCGGTGATGTGCCGCACCCGAACGCATAAATATGTGCTTCGGCTTTTCGAGAAGGATGAGCTCTATGATCTCGTGAGCGATCCAAACGAACAAAAGAATATCATCGATGAACCGGCTATGCGCGAAACAGCCCTTGTAATGCGCGAGCGCATACTGAAATTCTTTCTCGAAACCGGCGATATTGTCCCGCATTTGATAAATAAACGTTGAAGTATGCAGGAGGTGCACACATGCGATTTTTCCTATACATAGCCCTTGCCTGCTTCACCGCCGGGGCACAGGAATTCGATGCACAATTCATCGAGCTCATCAAGCGTAAGAACAATCTCACCGAAGAGGGATGGAAACTGTTCGTGCCATACATACATCCCCTGGTCGCCTCGCCGATAGCAGAAGGGCTCGATCTTACCGTTCCGTCTGAGCTGGAAAACCAAGCGCTCGCCGCCATGGGTTTCGTCGATGTCACCGCCGCCCCGTTCAATGCCGACCCTTCCGGTAAGAACGATTCGACAAAGGCCGTCCAATCCGCCGTCGACTTCAGCCGCGATCATCAGATGGCATGCTTTTTCCCGCCGGGGATATATCTTATTTCGGACACGATAGTATGCAGGAATAAACTCGAGGTACGCGGGAACGGCAGGATACTGAACGCAACGGCTCATCCGTGTATATTGATCGGATCGGTACGCGATCCGAAAAAACGCGCGCGGCTTCTTCTCGCACCGAATGCCCCCGGCTTCAACGAGCCGGAAAAACGAAAGATAGTCATCCATTTCCTGAGCAGTTCATGTCCTAAGGTCGGCTTGAAAGCGTATAATGATCCCGAAAGACCGTTCGCTGCAAGCCAGTACAATCAAACCTTCCATGATATTGATATTGTCATCGGGGAAGCGAATGCCGGCGCGGTCGGTATCCGCATGCAGGCGGCGGAGGGTTCGAGCGTTCAGAACGTGACCATTGATGCAACGCACGGTCATACCGGCATGCTGGGCGCTTCCGGAAGCGGCGGCAGTCATCATGCGATAACGGTCATCGGCGGACGCATCGGCATCGACACGCGCGGTTTCCCGCCGGAGTTCAAAGAAACCGATACCGGAACGCAGCCGACACCCACCATGACGTACGTTCGGCTTTCCAGCCAAACAGAAGCTGCATTCGTTAATAAATCGCGCGGGCCGTTCATCGCCATCGGCTGGCATATCACTTGCGCGAGCGCACACACTGCGATAAAGAACGCCGCGCAGGAAGCGAATGCCCCGTTTAACGGCAGCATCGCCATGATAGACAGCATTATTGAATTTGAAAAGCCATCCCCGGATAACCGCGCACTAGCAAGCGAGCGTGATTTTTATTTCAATAATGTATATATAAAGAATGCCGCCATTATCTCGGATGATCGAAAAGGGAATCCCTCCGGGTGGATAGCGGTTCGTCACCTCGCCTCATCCGTGAAACCGCCGGATCATCGAGGCTATGCATTCGACACATCCCCCTATGTCGAAGAGAAAAGATCGCCGATAGTCTTTTCCGCCCGGAATGAAGCCCCCCCGTCCAACCTGTGCTCACGGCATTATTGGGGAAATGATTTCCCGTCATGGGAAAAAGGCGCGGTGAATGTGAAGGATTCGGCCATCGGTGCAAGAGGCGACGGAGTGACTGATGATACAAAAGCGCTGCAGAATGCCATTGATGCTCACGAGATCGTCTTCCTCCCCAAGGGGTATTATCTTATTACAGCTACACTCCGGCTCAAGCCGAACACAAAACTGATCGGCATCGACCATACACTCTCGCATATCATTTCAGGGGAGCAATTCGGCGGTGCGGCGGAGGGTACACCGCTGGTGGAAACGGCAGATGACGCCCAGGCACGGACCGTGATAGCCTTTCTCGGCATATGCCCGTCGGTACAGGGGAAAAGCGGGGTCAATGACAACATCCTCCATAACTATGCACTAAATTGGAAATGCGGAAGAAGATCGATATGCCGGAGCATCGATGTGGGATCGATCCGTCCGTATGGATTTCCCGCAACGATGCCGGCGGGTATCAGCAATTACACTTCGGTACGCCCCATGGTGCTCATCGAGAACAACGGCGGCGGGAAATGGTACAACTTTTACAAGGAAAGCGTCTATAATTATATGCCGAGCTATCGCCATCTGTCCTTACGGAACACAAAAGAGCCTATCGCCTTCTACCACATGCACGCCCAGGATGCCGACGTATTCGCACAGTGCGAAATATCGAATGCTGCCGACGTAAGTATCTACGGCATAAAGACCGAACATCAGACGCGATTCCTCTATGCGCACGACAGCCGTCATATCCGCGTTTTCGGCCTGGGGGGCTATGCGACCGCGCTCAAGGGCTCCGCGCATCTGCTTTTCAGGAATGTCGACGACATCCTCATTTCCAACCCGGGGGACCAGGCATGGCTTGAGCCGACAAAATTCTGGACGAATGTCCGGCCGTATTACCAGTACAATATAAAAGAATATCACCCGTTCATCATAGAGCGGCAGAACGGCTCTTTCGCCTGCCCATCGCTCGATCGGCCGATTGCGTTTTTCAGCGGTGAAACATATGCCGATCTTAAACAGAATGCCGCGATAAAAAAGAAAGCGGCGCACAATGAATTGATAAAGGATGTCCCGCGCGATGCGGCGGTCACCGGAATAAAAAAAGGGATAAAGCGCTGCGCCGAACGTTATGAGATTACCGACTTCCCAGATAATTTCTCGGACCAGACATGCATCGCAGTTCCCCGAGGCGATCCCAAAACCGCAGGCAAGGGATTTTCGTTCTCTGTCACATCACCCTCGGCACTCTATATCATTGTTATGCGCAAAGCGGGGTACATGCCGCCATCCGACTGGAAAAGGACCGATATGACCGTCACCTATCGCATTAATGAGAAGCTCGCCATGACCGATGATGTCTATGTCCTGAAGACCGAAGGCGGGAGGATCGATGTGCCGCAGCATGACGGCAACGATGGTACGTTCGGGATCCCGCATATGGCCGTGGTGATACCGGAATAGAAATCCATGGAGAAGAACGTGAAAGAGTATTTTATCTCGGCAGATCTCACGCCCGGGCAGGTGCTGGCGGGCGACAGCATTACCATCACCATTCGCCTTGTAATAGGGAAAGATTTCATCTCCGAAAAAAGCCGCATCGTCTTCGATATGCCCGGCACATTGAAATATTCGCGCCCGACATGCTATCTGCCGTCGGAGGACGGCTACACCGAGGTGTACTGCTCGAACCCCGATGTCGTCTATTCAAGGAAGGTCTGGGATATCGCCACCGAGGATTTCGCGAAAAAATGCGCGGTACAGGGCATGGGCGGTAGAACACAGCGGATGTTCGTCATCGATATCGAGGATGGAAAACTCTCGGCGGGTGATGAGATCATCGTCAAATGGGGGGATGTCGTCAACGGTTTCGGTGTCGGCACCAAGGTCGTATCTACCCTCACCTTCCCCGACTTCCATGATACCGTACATGTACGATATTTCATCAACCGCGACACGGCATTCCCCGATCTTGCCCGGGATTTCAAAGGCTATGAACGCCCGGTCCCGGATGCAGAGATACCGCTCGACATAGAGATACTGCCGCGTGAACCCGTGTCGCTCAGGCTCCTGCGCAGGACGAAAAAAGCATACCTGCAGATACTCGACAGGTTCGCCAACATTTGCAGAACGGATTCGCTTGACGGATTCTTACAGGGAAATCTCGCGGCGGTGAAGAATACAAGCGGCGTGTACGAATTCAACGCCCCGCACATTTCCGTTGTATCGAACTCGTTGCCGTTATCGCAAAGCCCCGCATTGAACGATGTCTTTGACAGCATGCACATCTATTTCGGCGATATGCACACGCATTCATCGATATCCAATGACTGCGCGGACCGCCAGAAAAGCAACAGCACGCCTGAACGTCACTTCACCTATGCCCGCGATGTGGCCGCGCTCGATTTCGCGGCACTTACCGATCATCATCAGCCGTGGGACAGCGAGCGCAATAAGATAGGCGAAAAGAACTGGGAGATCATCTGCTCCACGGCTAAGCGCTTCACGGCGGCGGGAGAATTCATCGCATTCCCGGGTTTTGAATACCGCTGCCCCCGCGGCGACACGGCGATAGTGCTCAACGAGGACATCTCCTACGCAGAGATCGATGACCCATCATTGAAAGATATCCGTACCCTCTGGGAAAAATTCAAAGGACGGGATTATCTCAGCATTCCGCACTTTCATAATACCGGAAGCCTGCCCGTAAACGAATGGTATCGATGCCCAGACGAACGCATAGAGCCGGTGCTTGAGATCAATTCATGCCACGGGAGCTATGAACGCGAAGGGGCGCTCGAGACGGGTCTATCGACATCGAAACCGTTCCGCAGCGACCGATGCGGGAATTATTTTCTGCAGAACGGCTATCCCTGCGGCTTCGTCTGCAATTCCGACGGTCATATCGGCAATCCCGGGAACAATGGACTTACGGCCGTCTTCGCGCGCGAGCTTACCCGCGAAGCGATATTCGAAGCGATACGCAACCGTCATGTCTACGGCACCACCAATGCGCGGATACGCCTTTTGTTCACGATGAACGGCTCTCTCATGGGCTCACGGCTTACTGCGGTCGATGAGAAGAAACTATCGATATCGCTATCCGGCGAAAGTAAATTCAAAGCGGTGGATATTTTCAGGAACGGCGTACTCTTCCGGCGCTTCAAACCGTATGCGGTCGATTTCCAGGAGACAATGACCATTCGTGACGCCGGAAAGTCGAGCTGGTATGTGCGGGCCATACAGATGGATAATCACGTTGCGTATGCAAGTCCGATCTGGTTCACCTGAAAAAACTTCGCGAAAGAGCGGCCGGGCCAGGGGAACGATCAACGAACGTACGGCACTTGCGATTGACGATAAGTGTAATAGAATAAAAGCACAAGACCAGGAGACATCATGAACACGACATTACGAAGCATCATCCTTGCGCTCACCACACTTGCCGTCTGTTATGCGGCGGACGCGGTCATCACGTCGCCGAAGAACATCAAGACCGATGTTGCTCCGCTGACGAAGGACAGGCTGCGCTGTGCCGACACCCTGTACAAGATGATCGAGATACCGTCGACGCTTGAGAACAGTCCGAGCATTACCGTACCGCGCGGCGATCGTGCGAAACCGGGTATCGCATATACATTCACCATCGATGTACCGTCCACGGTGTATCTCTTCGTCATGATGAAGAACAACGCGAATCTTCCCTCGGAGTGGAAGCGCACGCCGCTTACCGCAAAATGGACAACGGACGGGGGAAAGACGATATTCTCCGATGCCGTCTATGCGCAGGACCTCCCGGCGGGAACAGTCGCAGTACCGGAACATCAGGGATTCAGCGACGCTTCGTATGCGATACCGCATCTGTGCGTCGTCGTGACAAAATAGCGGCGCATTGCGGAGCCGTCTCTACCGTTGCACCGTAAAAACAACCGCATCGTTCGCCCTTATGAAAAAAGTGTTTTCATTTTCGACATCTTCTTTTGCCTATTCAGCGACAAGCTCGAAAAACGGCGTGGTGTACTTAAGCGATGCGATATCGATCTCGATCTTCAGCGCACCGTCAGCAACGGAGACGGGAAGCTTTTCAGCGCGTGTGCCATCGACTTTTAGCGCATAGAGCGCGAACTTCGACGCATCTTTGCAGGTGAGCGAGGCGTTGAGCTTTCCCGTGCGCATAAGTATGGGCATTGTTCCCTGTTTGTACATTGTCTGCCAGCCGGTGGATGTGTTCAGTGCTGAAAGCTCCATGCCGGTGAATGCCATTTCAGTATTGTAGACCAACACTACGCGCTTGGATGAAGCAAGCGGCCTTTCATCAACAGCAACGGCTGCAATGGCAGCCGGGATGCTTGAGCCCTCCACGCGCAGACAGGAAAGCGATTCCGATCTGTCCGCCGGGAGTGATACACCTTCGGTCCGGGGGGTTACCACACGAACGAGCTTTTCCCGAACACGCATGGTTATCTCACCTGTTTCGCTCTGGAATACTTCACGATCCGGATCGCTTAGATTATCCGCAGGCAGTATCCCCTTGGACCTCATTCCTTCGACGAATCCCTTCAATGAGAATGCGGAATTCCTTGACGCCTCGACGCTCGTAGACCATTCCCCGGCAATAACTTCCGCGCCGCTGTCGGGAAGGATGACGCTGTCGGGGGGGCGTATCGATGCGGACTTTGTAAGTCGTTTTATTTCCGGAAAGGTTATGCTGAAACCTGTCATGAGAGCGATCTTATCCTGTTCGGTATTGATCGCTTTGTTCCCGCTTGCGTGCAAGTACTGAGAAGGGATCTGCAATTCGACGCGATGAGCGGCCTTCTTCACATCGCCGCGCTGGAATAGGCATGCGGTGATAAAGTCGTTGGCGCGCGCCACCGGGTTTCGCGCGGACCAGTCGTCGTAGGGATGGGGAAGATCAAGCGCCTCCGGGGCGACCGGATCCTCGTGCAGTATGATACCGTCAAACCCCTGAAGCGACGAATATGGCGCAAAAATGAGCCCTTCTTCGTGCTGATAGATATTCGGGAAATAATGATGCGTCTCCGTGATGATGAACGGGCTGCCGGAAAGCCGCGTGCCATTGGCCGCTCGCCAGTAGTTTGCTGCAAGTCCGGTAGAGCCGCCCTGCCAGCATTTCGATCCGGGGCGCACCCCGTCAGTGCTGCCGCCTGTGTACGCGTTCATGGTAGACACTGCCGATGTTTCCCACCGGACGGCGCTGTCGAATGTTTTCTTGGAATAGTTGAATTGCGCGATAAGCCCCTTGTAGCCGGTCCCCCGCACTACATCTTCACACCAAGCCATCTGTGCACGGGCAAGATCTATGTAGAAAAACCCGAGGTCGATACCCTTTTGTCCGGTGTCATCTTTCGGAGGCTCGATCACATCAAAGGATGCAGTGTCAGCGCTTTCGTTCCAGGCCGCGGCTAATGCTTCAGGTGTTTTATATTTCTCGATGAGCCAGGCACGCCATGCGGTCAGAAAAAGCTCACGGGTGGTTCGTGAAACGCGTGTGAGCACCACGGGATTCTTTCCGATCTCCTGTTCATTGTAAAATTCAACGCAGGCAATGGCGGGATCGTCCTTCCATGCGATCTTGGTATAAGGATTCACATGCGAGAGCCGTTTTTCAGTGACCGCCTTCCAGCGAGCCCTGGTCTCGGCATCCCCGAGGAACATCTTCAGCTTATCCTCATTACGCTCCTCGAATGCTTTTCCGGTGTTCGTCCGCCCGAGCGTATAGGCAGCGATGGTAAGATACGTATACACACCCTGCGCTTTGAGCTCGGCGGCAAAACGGTCGATAGTGTCGAGTCGCTCAGGGTTGAACTCGCAGTCGGCCGCCGCACCTTTCATGAGATACGATTCCATCGCCATCGGCCGTACGATATTGTATCCCTGTCTTCGTATCAGTCCCGCCAATGATAACAAATACTCCCGAGCCGCGTCAGTGTCCATCTTATCCATCAGCTTGAAATAAATATAGAATACACCGAAACCGAGGAATCGTCTCGGTACATCGGGAGAGTCCTCGAACGCAAGCCCTCCGTTCTTCGAGACGATGATCCTGCCGTGCTTCCCGGCCGGACCGGATTCGGAGATCGATGAGAGATCGAGCGCGCTCCCCATTTTTATCTGAACATCCGACATATCCACGATCTTCCATTCTTCGTTCGCCGAGAAGACTATCGTTCCATCGCTTTTCACGATATTTTCTCCCGCTGCAACAGTGCCGAGTACGAACGCGGCCATCCCTATTGTCGCAAGTTTCAGCGTCAATTTCATCGAAGCTCCCTCTTTTGACTGCACCTCTGCTTTCGTCAAACTCCATTGAAGATAATGCACGTGGATTGATAAGGAAATGGACAAATTCCTTCTCGCCATGCACTTTTTGCTGCTGATCCGGGGGGCAATGAATGATCAGCGACATCGCTTCACTTTTCCAGTCATCGTCCGACACTCAGAAGACACCAGGGGGCGATACGCTGTCCTTCGAGTGGGTGCTTGGCCCCATCAGTCTATTTTGGTTCGGGTATCATCGGCCCATGTCTGATCGGTGTGCCTCCCCGTATCCTGACCATCTCATGGGGATTTGACTTTCCCTGCCCCAGGGTTATATTATCTATATCATAGATATATTATTATTTCACATAGTGGAATAATAATATATGCCGACACGATGTGCAAACGGTATACATGAAAAAAATACAGGTATTAGAGCGCGCCTTCGCGGTCCTTGAAATGATGGCAAAAGGGTCCGGCAGGGTGCACACGCTCAGTGAATTGATACATGCATCCGGGCTCAAAGCGCCGACAATGGTGCACATTCTTCAGACCCTCGTTTCACTCGGGTATGTCGAGCACTTGGGGCGAAAAAAGGGATACGTGCTCGGGTCAGGGGTATATGCCCTCGCACGGGGAGAGCGGTACCAGGACCCGCTCGCAGCGGCAAAACCGTACTTGGAGGAATTCTCACTCAACACCGGGGAATACATCGCGCTGTCGGTATTACGCGATGGGCAGCGCATCATCGTGCATCATATACGATCGACAAAGAGCGTGCAGGTGGATACACCCATGCAGGAACGGGAAACACCGTACCGCTCCGTCTCCGGACGGCTGCTGCTGGCTTCACTTCCTGAAGCGTTACAGCGTAAACATTTCAGACAATACGGACTCCCCGGGGAACTCTGGCCGGAGATAAGCTCAGAGGCCGATTTTGTGATGGAGTTGTCCAGTATCCGTGCGCAGGGAAAGGTAATCAGCATTACGAATGACCTCACCTCGATAGCCATTCCCATTCGTGTGAAAGGGGCAGTTATCGCAGCACTCGGGGTTTTCCTTCCATCGTACAGGTTCAAAACAGAACAGAGAAAAGCGATTCTGTCATTGCTTGCACATACCGCCGAAAAAATATCTGACCATTTCGATGAACGGCTGGATTCAAATGTTTCGGGAACAACGGATAAACCCTCTACCGCGCGATCAAAAATGAAGGACGATAAAAAATGAGCGAACAAGAGCATCTCACCGCGCATCCATCCGATCCGCGCTATCTCTCCCTCGGCGGAAAGACATGGATACCCATCGGTCTCAATACTGCGTTCGTACGCGCCTGGACCGACCCGGCGGAAGCGCTTGTCAGGCATTGCGTATGGATTGACCGCATCGCCGACAACGGCGGGAATTGTGCCCGCATATGGCTGAGCCAGCCCCTGCTCGATCCGGAAACGAAGCGTGCCGGCGAATTCGATCCGAAAGCGGCACGGCGGCTTCATGTCTTACTCGACAGGGCGCGCGAGCGCGATGTTAAGCTGAAATTATGCATCGATCATGTACGGAGCATATTCCCGCGCAAAGAGAACGAGCTGTTCCCCGGTGCAGCGACATTTCACAAGCCGGTGTGGGCAAAAGCAGCAGGCGGACCGGCGGATACCATTGCAGAATATATCGATGGAAAAGCCGGGCGCGAACATTATCTCAAGCGTGTTGACTTCTTTGCCGACATCACAGGCAATGATACCGCTGTCATGGGATGGGAGCTCTGGAACGAAGTGAACTGCGTTGAGGGCGACTGGGTCGCGTGGACGAAGTACATGCTCCCGGAAGTCGCGAGGCGCGTATCGCAGCCGGTGATGCAGTCATACGGCGGCGATGATTATGAAGGCGGTGCCGAGACATATCAAAAAGGCATACCCATCCCCGGTAATGCCATGGCGCAGATACACCGCTACATCAATATGGGATCGCGCAGGAGTGAAACAGCGCGAGGTCCCATGGACATCATGGCCGGTGATGCGATACACACGGTACGCGCACTCTGCGGTGGTGACCGGCCTTTGCTCCTCAATGAATGCAGCGCCGTGGAACCGCACTATGTCGCACCGTCGCATCTCCTCGCACGCGACAAAAAAGGAACGCTGCTGCACGATCTGCTCTTCGCACCGTTCTTCGCGGGCGCGGCGGGCAGCGGCATGAGCTGGTACTGGGACCATCACTACTTCGATCTGCATAACCTCTGGTGGCATCTGAAGCGATTCGCCAATGCAGTAAAGGATATCGATCCTGTCGCTGAAAAGTTCCAGCCCGAGCGCCGCGACATCCCCGGCATACGCGTATGGCAATTGAGCGGTCCGCGTATGGTGACAGCCTGGCTTCGCGATGCTGAAAGCGATTGGAAGTATGAGCTTGAGGACGGGGAAAATCCGCGCACGGTAAGCGATGCCCGGTGGAAGCCGGGGTTCAGCGCAGAGCAGTTATCGAACGCGAAGATAGAGGCATATGATCCGTGGGCGGACACATGGCAGACGCTTCGCGCTGATGGGGATGAGATCATCATTCCGGCATTCAAGCGGTCGCTTGTCGTCCGCGCACGTCTGGATCTTTGAGCATTTGCGAATGAATGTCAGCTATGCTATTACTTTGCATATTTTACGCACAATGTGCAAAATATACTTACTGCTGTTCTGTCGCTCTCGCCGAACATCCATGTTCGGCTGGCGCTAAGCCATGTTTCACGCGGGATGCAATATTTTCCACTTACTACCGCGCATCCTGCGCGTAGTACACGCGATTCACCAGTTTGGGTTGCAGGCATGCCCGCGCTATGCTATACTCTCGACATGTCAACATCGAGCCGCAGCATTTATTGTTCTGACAGGAAAAACGTCCTTTCACAGATATATCCCTGCCTGAAGTCGATTATTGAATACACATCCTATGGGCGCTGGCGTACAAAAATAGCACGCCCGATAACCCATACGGTCAGTTATGTGCAGGAAGGGGCAGCAAGTCTCGTCATCGATAAAAAAAGATACCGGTCTCTGCCGGAAACGATCACGATCTATTCTCCTGGACAGAAATATCACGGTGCGAATGAAAAGCCATACGTCCCCTATCGCATCTTCTCCTATGTTATCGATTTCGGCGCAGACGTCATCCTTCCCTCCCGTTTCTCTCCGGAGGGGGGCGTCCGCGCGCGCAGCATTCTGGATACGGTAAAAGCGCTCGCCGTTCGCAAAGAAAGCAACGAGCTTGCGGTAAAGAACCTTCTTCTGGAATTCTTCGCCCTCGCCGCAACGCCGCATGCGACGGCATCGCAGCCTGATCGCAATCGGATCCTCTGCCGCCGCATTCAGGACCATATCGATGCGCATTGCAGTGAGCCTTTCAGTCTCAGCGCACTTGCCGAGATAGGGAATCTAAGCACATTCCGCGTCAGTCACCTCTTCAAGGACATCACCGGGCATTCGCCGCGCGAATATTATCATGAGCGTAAAATACTCGCAGCGAAGCATCTGCTTGCAGGCACGACGATGAACATCACTGAGATAGCATCGGAGCTCGGCTTTGCGTCCGTGCATCATCTTTCGGGATTGTTCACGAATATAACGGGGCATTCGCCCGTCGCGTATCGTGCACAGCTGCTGAAGGTCGCAAAAAGAAGTTCACGGAGCCGGTTGGATAACGCTCCAAGCGTTTGACATCCTCACATTCCATCCGCAAAAGCATGTACAGGTATAGCAAAAGCGTATACGCATCACGGCACTCTTAGTATTATGATTATCTCCGCATCTGCTTGAAAACGCACCCCTATCCCCCACCCCTTTCCCCCCGTGGCGGCTCTGCCGCCAGCTGCGCCAAAGGCGCACGTCTGGGAAGGGAAAGGGGAGAAAGGAATATTAGCGAGGAATGTTATGACATCAAAAGAACGGGTATTGCGTTCCATCCGGCATCAGGAAGTGGACCGCGTTCCCAGCTATATGTTAAGCGGAGGCAGCATCAACTCCATGCTTGCAGAAAGACTCGGGATAGATACATCCCAGCTGAATCGTACCAACTCGTATGGTAATTTCGATATTATCGATCGTCTTGGATGTGATGTACGGTTCATATATCCTGCGCCTATTCCTCCGCCCGGGTATAAATACTTCTCTTGCGGCAGCGTTCATGCAGCCCTGCATGACGGAGTCCTCATCTATGAGAAAATGCCCCTTGAAAACGCGACAAGCGTTGACGAAATAGTAAACTATGAAAAGTGGCCAAGCCCCGATTGGACGAACTATACAATACCACAATGGATGCTTCCTGAACTGAAAGACAAAGCTGTTTGCGCATATGATATGAATATACTTCTATTATATGCAATGGGCATGCGCGGCATGGAAAACATCATGATGGACATGGCAGGCGACCCCGATATGGCACATGCGGTTTTCAAAAAAGTAAGCGATCATCACTGCGAACGCATGCGTCGTTTTCTTACCGTGAACGAAGGCCTTGTCGATATAGTCGGCATCGGCGATGACGTGGCCGGACAGGACGGCATGTTCTTCGGCGTTGACATGTGGCGGGAATTCATCAAGCCGTATCTGCAAAAGGCGGTGGATATCTGCTATGAGTTTAACGTCATCCCCTACTTCCACGGCTGCGGCGGCTTTTCAGTGCTCTATAAAGATTTTATTGAAATGGGCATCACCTGTACCGGACGACTTCAGACAGAAGCGAAAGGGAATAATTTTGCGAAAATTAAGCAGGAATATGGGAAAGACTTATGCCTTTGGGGTGCTGTCGATTGCCAACACAAAGTAATTGAAGGAACGCCCGACGATGTGCGTGCACATGTCAGGCAGCTTTTGCGGGAAAACGCTGACGGTACGGGTTTCATCGCAGGACCGACGCATTCGTTTACTGATGATACGCCGGTGGAAAATATTGCTGCACTATACGATGCGCTCTGTGAAAAAACGACTGTGTGTGATAGAATTGGAATCAAGTAACATAAAACCAATGGGGAAGATCATGCTGCATACAATACACTATATCGGACGAGCTATGGCGATTCTCTTTGCATGCGTGATATGCATACACGCGCAGAAACCCGACGACGGACTTCTGCTGCGCCTCGACTTCAAAGATGCGACAGGCGGCAGTATGCAGGACATGACTGGAAAGCATACGTTATCCGCGTTGTCAGGAAAGATCGCTGTGCAGGATGACGCATTGGTCACGGGCATGAATAAAATTTACATTCTTTCCAACCACAGTATATTCAACTGCACAAGTGAATTGACGCTGTCATTCTGGCTGTCGGTTAAATCGAATACCGGCCGTCAGTACTTGTTATTTAAAGGTATTCGCGACACGAAGCCCGAGAAAGTTCAGTTTCTGACCGGTTTGCTCGATGGTCGCTTAACATTCTCTGCCATGGATTCGGATGGAGTATGGAACACATTAGCCGAGACACCGAAACCGGTGATCGAAGCAAATCGATGGCACCATTGCGGCATAACGTATAAAAACGGCGTGGTATCGCTATTTGTCGACGGAAAGATGCTCTATTCAAAACAATATTCAATTACGTCGTTAGTCCCGAATGATGCGCCGATCTATATCGGCGGGGGCATGTTCGCGGGCGCCAATCAACCAAACGCTTATTTTTGCGAGGGACAGGTCAAGGATATCCGGATTTATAATCGCTCGATCAGCGGACAGGAAATGAAAACGCTGAGTGGAAATGTGTCAGACAAGACAGATGATGTTCCATCGGGATCACGTTTTGGACGAAATCTGTTATTTAATTCGAGCTTCGAACTTGGGGATAAGGGCTGGTCGGGACAAAGGTTAGTAAAAATTGACGCGGAGGGTAAATGGGATTACAAAGGACAGGGCTGGGTGATAGATAATGCAACCGCCAGATTTGGAAAGAACTCCATTCGTCTGGATGTTCCGGAAAACAATGCGGTATTATTCAGTTCACATGAGTTTTATGCAAATGCCAGAAAAGAGGTGACCGTTTCCTTCTGGGCAAAAAGCGCTGCCGAAAAATATCCCGTTCAGGTAATGCTAAGAAGCATCATGACCAGCGGCCCGAAACTCGATCTGCAAATGGGCGGGGGCAGTTTTCTCCTGGGGCGTGATTGGAAGCGTTATTCATTCGCCTTCACCGTGGGAAATGAAAAGTCGCGGTTCTTTTATTTTTCTGTTGTCGCCGGCAACGATGGTAAAAACGTATTTAACACACCAGGCACAGTATGGTTGGACGGGCTGCAAACTGAGGAAGGAAAACTTTCTGACTATGTGCCTTCGTCTGCGGTAGAGGCAGCGGTATACGTGCCTGAGATAATAGTGTCGCCGGGGAAAATCAAAGGCGACGTAATTGCGATCTCGTATTCCGTTCCCCAAAACGCCACGCCAATCGGAATTACTCTGAAAAACAGCTTCTTCAATCGTAGTGAATCATCGCAAAGTCATATTTTTGAGCTGAAACCCGGTGTGCCGCAAAGAAAAAGTTTTGAGTTCAGCGGGGAGAATTTCGGATATTTCAATATTTTCACCAGCCTACAGCCAGGAAGCCCTGACGGTGAGGTATTCGTCTATAATCGCAAACTGCCACTGGCTACCCAGCGCCCGCCGGAAGATTTATCATCGCAGTCTGCAGCTGCATTCGTCCGGGTTTTTCCACCATCTTCGCCGAAAAAAGGCTTTCGGATCGGGGTACAAAGTACGCTGGACGGTGCTGTAAATATCGGGCTCCCGTTCCCCGGCGATCCAGTACCGTTTTTCGCCGATAGCATCGGTACAGCGCAGCAAATTGCTGACAGCACCCGCCTTGCTGGCGGATTGATGTTTCGAGAATGGGGCAACAAAAAAATATAGGGAACTGGGATGACCTGGAACCCGAACAGGGAAAATTCCAATGGAGGCGTGTCGACACAATTGTCGCACTGGCGCAACAGAAAGGGATCGATCTGGTTGTGTGCATTCCCGGAACCTTTCTTTATAAGCCTGAACGACCGATCGGCAAATGGGAGGTTCCGGAATGGGCGCGAAAGCGCGACCGTCTTGGCAACCCGGACGGCAAGGATGGTACATTTGGCTGGTGTAAATCGCCTCATCGTGTAATCCTTCCTCAATTGGATGACTGGAGGAATTTTGTAAAAGCTTATGCCGAACGTTACACGGGGAAAATACCCTATTATGAGATATTTAACGAGCCGAATTGGTATTTGTCTCCCGAATACTATTTGGAATATCTTCAGGTCGCCTCGGAAGAGATCAGAAAGGCAGACCCCGCTGCGAAGATCGTCGGCATATGCGCGACCTCCGATGACAATGCCGATCAGAACGGATTCATCGAAGATTGTCTGAAACTTGGTGCCGCGAAATATTGTGACATCATCACATTCCACCCGTATACTGCCAGGATCGATAACGGCAAACCGTATACTGCCATGGAAGGGATAAGAGCGACAAAAGGACTCCTCTCAAAATACAATATCGACAAGCCACTTTGGAACGGTGAGATGTACTACCTTGTTTCATCTTTTCACCCCTATGTATCGCTCAGTGCCGATGAATTCACTGCGGACGCAATAACCAGATGTTACGCTATTGATATGGGGGAAAGACTTGGCGCGTCCTTTCCGCTCTATTATGAGCAACTATTCGCCAATTGCTATCTACCGAACACCTATTTTCCAACGCTGCGACACGCGGCTAATGTGACAGCCAAATTCGCCGCCAATTCCGCTGCCGGCCATTTCCTGAACGGCGCTGTTCCGCTTAAAACGATTGAAACCGCAGATGTTCTCTGCTATCTTTACAAGAACGATGACAAACTCTTTAGCGCTGCATGGGCATTGCGTGACCCGGTTGAACTTTCTGTAACACTGCCTCCCAACGCGGCGGTAACCGCGCATGACATGTTCGGCACGGTACTGGAGCGACATTCAGGAAAAATGACGCTCGGGCTGGATCGTCCGCCGCTGTGGCTGGAATGGACCGGAGCTGATGCTGTGGCGGCAGGGCAGTCGCTGGAAAAAATGACGGTGCGCGGTAAAAATAATCTTAAACTTGGACGGGCGATCATATCGAAGGATGGATATGCCTGTATCAGCATATCCAACATTTCAGGCGCGACTGTGAATGATGTTTTACTCAGAATGGAGGCCGCCTCTTTTGAAGCCCCGATAAAATCCGAAGCAAGTCAGTTCGCGGCGAACGAATCAAAGATATTTCTTTTGCCGATACAGATCAAAGGAAATCCCGAAGCAATCCCATTAACTGTCTTTGCCGGCACCTCCGAGCGCATGCTCAAGCAGTCCATGGTGGCTGGTCTTGTTGAAACACTGCCGGTCGAGAAAGACCGGTTCACGGAATTTACTTCTATCGTCAAAACCGTGGACGGCAAAATCGATTCCGAGAATGATCTTGCTGCTCAATTTTCAGTTTCCTATGATGATGAGGGGTATTTGCTTGTCCGAGTAAAAGTTATTGACGATGCCGCGGGGGCAATAATAAAAGACGCGCCCTGGGATGAAGATTGCATCGAGATATTTATCGACGTCTTCCCTCTTCTTTCCGAAAACCTCAACCAGGCTGCATACAATAAATCAACGTTTCAAATAGCTGTCTCGCCGCGCCGCACTGATGCGCGTATTACCAGTAATAAACTGAAAGGAGTAACCCTGTCCGCTGTAAAAGCAGACGGGGCCGGATATAAAGTCGAAATAAAGATACCCTTATCCGACCACCTGGGGACACTACAGGGAAAATTCATCGGCTTTGACATCGCTATCGACGATTCCGATTCGAACAAAAGAAAATCACAGACGGTTTGGAGCGGGTCGAGCGATAATTATCAAAACCGTTCACGGTTCGGTATTTTGAAATTCAAGTAGGGCTCCTGTTGCTTCAAGGATAATCGTATGGATCCAAACGATGCCATTGGATTTCCGCAAGAACGTATACATGAACAGCAATTCCGTATACATACCGTCAGGGGATCTGTTGTTACATTACACATCATGCGGTGATGAATTTTACTAAAGGAGCAGAACCATGAACGGTAAAGAACGTTTTGTCAATGTACTTTCCGGCAAGCCGGTGGATCGTTTTCCGGTCATGAGGTGGATGAGCAGCTTTGCGC
>JBBTBY010000111.1 GCA_038043445.1 Spirochaetota bacterium | reverse complement strand
TTCGAGACCTCGCGCCGCGCGGCGCGTACCGCGTTCGTTGCGGGAGCATTCGTCCCGGCCAAACCCGATGCGTTCGGCGGAGCTATCAAAGCCGTATTCGCCGCAACGGCATTCGTCTTATTCTCTGCAGCGGCCCTGCGCGCGGAGGCGTTCGTCCGTTGTGCGAACGATGCGTTCGTTGCGGTCTTATTTTTTGCCGCGGGAACATCGGACGTTACTGCATCCTTCTCGGATGCGGCCGTGAGCGATGCGGCAGCGAACACGAATGCAAGTGCACGTATACCGGCGCCGATACGACGCCTTTGTCCGTGCTTCATGACCCCTTCCCCCAGAAATCGACGAAGGTCTTCGTGACCGTATCGTATATCAGGTAAAGGAAATCCGTACCCGCGCCGCCGCTCACCTGAAGACCGGCGAATTCACTGAATTTCTTCCAATCGTCGAATGAATCATCCTTATCGAGGAACAGATGACAGAATATCATCTTCTTCCTGTCCCGAACGAACCCGCAGTACTGTGCCCGATACTTCTCAAAATAGATAAGCACCCGTCGGTTGACATCGTTCGGGTCCTTCGTATACCGCGATTTGAAGTACGCACACAATTTCAAGTCCATGTCCTTCACATCGTCGGGGGCGACATCCCACACTTCTCCCCAGGGCTGGCAGGTGTTCTCGCCGCGTATGATGCGATATTCGATCCGGAACAACGGGTCCTTGTACACGTTCATAATGGATGTACTGCACGACGTAAGAACGCCGGTAAGAACGGCCCATGTGCATATCTTTTTCAATGTCACGCAACGCCTCGCCCGCGGCCGGATACAGCCTACTTCGTCCCACATGACCGCGGCCATACTCAATGGCAGTATTATAGATTTACTGGAGCAAGTGTCAAGCGAGTGCCCGGCAGCAGCATGGCACCGATCATGCGTCAAGGCGCCTGATCGATCTATTGCTCTGCCGCCTGAGCTATGCGCGTATTCGCTTTTTCTATGCTTTTCTGCGCACGCTCATACAGTTCCGAACCCGCCGGTATCGTCTTCCAAAGCTCTATTGCCTTCAGATAGTTCTTTTCCTTTGCGTACGATACCGCCTCGATATATACATCCTCATAGCTTTTCACATTCTCGATCGCCGCCGTTGTTGGCATTGCCGCAGCGGGCGTTGCCGCAGGAGATTCCGCCGTCATCTTCGACTGCGCACGCGCTATGCCGTCCCGGGCACGGGTCGAATACTCGGGTCCGGTGACGTTCTGCCATACAGAGACAGCTTCGGCATAATTGCCGGCAGCGAAAAGCCGTTCACCCTCCTCGAATTTTTCCTGCGTAATAAGCGCGGTCTGCGCAAGCGTCATTTTCGCGCGGGACGATTCATAGAGCGGCGAGGTGCGGTCAACGGCGGAGAACTGTGCAACGGCATCACGGTAGCGCTTTCCGGTGAGGAACGCTTCCCCCTTATCGAATGCGTCGCGCGACGGATCGATACCGCCCGTACCGAACGCAACACCGAGCTGCAGTGAATGATGCATCCCGAGATCACCCATCGGGACGAGGGCATAATCGAAACTGAGCGACATGCCGCCGATGGGGACATGCGCACCGGCACCCAGGGTGAACCCGCGTATATCATAGCCGAACATATACCCGGCTCGGATGGAGACGATCTTGAAAAGCTCCAGACTGCCACCAAGATTGAATTTCATCGTGTCATTGAAATAGTAGGCGCCATCGAAAAGCAGTTTGAACCCGACGAGGAATTTCCGCGGTTCGAACCGATAGGAAAGGCCGCCTATGATCGCCGTGGGAAGCGATATCGCGACCGGTGACGAAAGGGGAAGGCCGATGTTCTTCCCGTACACACCGAACGAGAGCGTGTCTTCTCCGAAGATCTTCCGAAAGCCGAGTATCACGCCCACATCGCCGATGAGCGCGGAAAGCGAGTCCGTATCGAGCACCTCATAGGCATAGCGAACGCTCATGCCGATATCGAGCAGGAACGGCAGCGAAAGCATCGTCCCGAATGACAGCGCGGCGGACCCGCCGAACACATAGTCGCCGGAGGCGAGCACTCTCCCGGGATCGCCGTTATAGGTGATATAGCCGATGATGGGATCGAAGATGAGACCGTATCCCGACGCAGCGAGGGAAATGGCGCCGAAACGCGCGGCGAAGATACCGCTCGCTATCGACATCGAAAGATAGGGATTGTAGGACCCGACAACGGCGATGTTCGCCGTGAGCGATCCGAGCGTCGCAGGATTGTAGAACGCACCCTCGATGCTGCCGAGTTCCGACGCCGTCGCATTTGCCAGGGACGACGAAATTCCGCCCGTACCGATATTGAGCACTTCGAACGAACTCGTTTGCGCCGAAAGCGCCGCCGTACACAGTACCGCGCTCAGTACCGCCGCTATTGTCTTTTTCATTGTCACCATTCCCATTCCCTGGCTTTCTACCATTGTAATACATCTCGCCCGTCGTTGTCAAGCACACCGATCATCGGGCCACCATTACCTTCAGTGAACGCTTTTCTCCCCCGGAGACTATCACACAGATATAGACGCCCGGGGCCACCCTGCGGCCGTCGGTCGTTCGCACGTTCCACACGCGCCTGCCTGTCGTGTCCGACGGGGGCGCCGGCAGATCGGCGACATATCGTCCGGTGATGGTATATATCTTCACGGATGCCGCTGCGGTAAGATTGACGAAGACGATACCCTCGGCCTCCCCGCGGTAGGGATTGTTCGCCGCGGCAGCGCGATTCAGATCGGCTGCAAGCGTGAAAAAGCGGTTGAAATCCAGGCCGGTTATCGTGACCGGTGCGCTCGCTGTCCCCTCGATATCGGCTACGATGCGTATATCGTATCGCTTCGTCGTATCGAACCCTGTCGGTATGACCCACTCGTTCGAAGAGGCGCCGTTCGCCGTACGATTCGTCGCCCCGTTCGCATCGAAATTCGTCCAGGCATTCTGTGCGCTTACCGAATAGGAGAACGTTATCCGCGCCGCATTCGTACAGTTCTTGCTGAGCACGTATGCGATACGCACCGAGTTCGCAGCCGCATTGATAGAGCCGGCCGCATCGGAAAGCGAGACCGTCAGCACCATGGTCACCGATACCGGGGCGGTACGCGCCGATTCGCCGAACACATTGGTCGCGGCGACGCGATAATAATACGTTGCCCCGAGCGAGAGGCCGCCGTCATCGAATTGAACGGCATTCGTAGTCGTCATCGTCTGCTTCGTGTACGTGACACCATCGGTACTGCGGTAGATATTGTATCCCATCTCATTCGTGGCATTATCCGTCCAATTGAACCGCACGGTAGAACCATCGAGCTGCACTGCCGAGGGTGCCGTCGGATCGGCAGGCGGTGCGACGACTATCCTCACCGACTTTCCGGACGACCATGCATCATCGAAACCGCTCGTGGCGATGATGTAATAATAATAGGTCACATTCGTGTTCAGTCCGATGTCCGTATAGCACGTCGTATTCATCAGGTTCGTGAAGTACACGGTGGTCCACGTGAGGGTATCATATCGGTACACGATATATGCTATCTCATTGGTGGCATTATCGATCCAATTGAGCACGACCGTATTCGAGCTCGCGATGGCCGCGGTAAGACCGGTCGGCGCTGTACAGCCGTACACATCGACGAATATCGTTGACGAAACGGATGAGCCGAAGGCATTGGTCGCCGCAACCCGATAATACCATCGTCCGAAATCGGGAACGCTGCCGTCATCGAATGACGTGTCGTCGACAGCCGCCGTACCGACCGATTCGAACGTACTATTATCGGAACTGCGCTCTACGCTGAACTGTGTCTCGTTGGTCGCATTGTCGGTCCATGATATCGTGATCGTCCCCGATGCCATCGCCGAAGCGAGCGCCGTGGGTGCGGCCGGGCTGAGGTCGACCGGGGACACAGGACCGGCGAACGCCGAATGACCGTACCCATTGGATGCAAGGACCTTATAGGTGTACATCGGTCCGATGGTGAACGTCGTATCGGTGTAGGAACTTGCGTTCGGCGGGACCGATCCTATTGCAGTATACGAAGCATCGCCTATCCCGCGATAGATGAGATACTGCAATTCATTGGTCGCATTATCGGTCCATACAAGGATAAGCGCACCGGCATTTGTCTGTGTTATCGCAAGGCTGCTTGGCGCATGCGGTGTCGGTATGCTTCCCAGCCCGGCGGCGGAGAGTATGCCGTCACCCAATTTATTCGTTCCCTGCACCTTGTAATAGTAGAGCGTATTCTGAATGGCCGTTGTGTCGGTATATGCCGATATGTTCGACAGCACATAGCCAAGCGCGGAATACGCCGTGCCGTTCGTACTTCGCAAAATGCGATAGACGATCTCATTGGTAGCATTGTCCACCCATGAAAGCACGAGTGAATTCGAATTGGTTGTACTTACCGCCACACCGGTAGCGATGGCCGGCGGTGTTATCATGTACGGTATGCTCGCGGTTCGTGCCGATTCGCCGTACTCATTGGTAGCGCTCACTTGGTACGCGTACAGCACGTTCGTCGTAAGCGATGAATTGTAGAACCACGTCGTATCGACAGCCGTTCCGGAAACGATGGAGAACGGCCCGCTGTTCACGCTTCGATATACATTATACCCGGTCTCATTGGTGACGCCGCTGCCGCTCCACGTGATGGTGATGGTATTGCTCGTCGCCGAACTTATCGCGGGCGACGACGGCGCCATCGGCGGGATGATGAGCACGGTGATCGGTGAGGACAGCGCCGAAAGCCCCGCATTGTTCGTAGCAGCCACCGTATAATAATATTTCACATTGGTCAAAAGTCCGCCGTTCGTGAACACGGTCGTATTCGCCCCGACAACACCGATGAGCGAATAGGTCACATTGTCCGGGCTTCGATACACATTGAAAGCGGTCTCCGACGATGAGGCATCGAACCAGGACAGCGCAACCGCATTCGTATCCGCCATGCTGCGTGCAAGATCGCGCGGGGCGGCGGGCGGCGGGATGCTTCCGCTGTTCGTAACGATGACCGAGATCGAAGCACTCCCGGCATGCATCATGGTCGTGGGATCGTAGGCCGCGGCATAGAGCGTATGCTCGCCGTCGGCAGAGAGCGTCGTATCCCAGGGAAATGTCATCGAACCGCTCGCGACATTCGTCACGCGCGCACCATCGATGAAAAGTTCCGTGCGGCCTATTCCCGCAGACGATGACGCGTTCACGGAAACAGCCGCCGATCCGCTTACCATTGCGCCATGGGCAAGAGCGAATGACACTGCCGGCGCCGCAATGAACGGGCGCGATAAGGGATCGCCCACGAAGGTGTTGGGCCCGCGGCTTCTGCTCCAGGAAGCGAAGAACGACGCTTCGAGCGTGGTGAACCCCTGTAGCAACATGGCACGCAGATTGTTCGCATCATTGGTGCTCGAAGACGCCTTGAGAAAACCCAGATACGGCTCGGCGACCGCACCGGAATACGTCGCATACCCGAGGCGATAGTAAAGCGATTCGGGGAATTGCGTCTGCAGCCGCGTTTCGAAAAAGCTGTCCGGGACGCATCCATAGCTTTCATGCGCCTCCGCATACGCGCCGGACACGGCCATGTTCGTCGGAAGATAGGTGAGATAATTCCCGGGGTTATATCCCGAGTAGGTCCCGCCGTGAAGCATGACGACCACATTGGTGATG